>CAZSXI010000184.1:0-4959 GCA_964611045.1 uncultured Cocleimonas sp.
TAGGTGGAGCGATTATAGGTTTCTTATTAATGATTTACTGGCGTAAAAAGATTTAAGGACTGGAGGTTAGCCACCCCGCGTGTTTTTAGTGAACTTGCCGTTTTATTTCTCAAAAACGGACAATTCAATTATTAGAGTGAAACCGTTTAACGATTTGTAGGAGCCATTTTCTCTGGTTAATCAAAAAAATGACTCCAGAAAATTCATATATTAAAGGGAGTGATTTTTACATTTTGCTATTCATACTCTCTTACCACTGTGTCTTTTTGATGTGTTTTTATAACCATTGTAGTGGCATAGTAAAAGTGGAAACCCTTTTACTATGCCACTACAATGGTTATAAAGAAACAAACGGATCACTCTATCATTTGTATCTTGAACGTATAAAGGAAAAGTCCTGTAAAGTATTAATCGCCCCATAAGTATTGGCAGTAATAATATTCAACATGGTTACTCAATATAGTTTTTCTATATTGGTTCAATGAAAATACTTTTGGGACTATTAATACCAAAGGACTGGGATGGAATTCATACTCATACTGAGAAATGATCAGTAAACACCTTGAGATATAATGTAAAACTCCACCTCCCCCTTTTTTTGACGTTCTGTATGTTTGAACCTACAACTCCAAGAACAAACTAGCAGGATCTTCCAGCAATTCTTTCATCTTTACCAAGAAACTCACTGCTGCCTTCCCGTCAATCAAACGATGGTCATACGACAACGCCAAATACATCATAGGGCGGATAACCACTTCACCATCAATCGCTACTGGTCGCTCTTGGATATTATGCATACCTAGAATCGCGCTTTGGGGTGGGTTGATGATGGGTGTTGATAACATTGAGCCAAATATTCCACCATTGGTGATTGAGAATGTTCCTCCCGTTAATTCGCTCAACTCTAAGTGCCCACTACGGGCGCGTGAAGCATAATCCATGATGGCTTTTTCTATCTCGGCATTGCCCATGCTGTCTGTATTGCGAATAATGGGGACAACTAAGCCGCGCTCTGATGAGACCGCCACACCAATATCGTAATAGCCTTGATAGATAATATCGTTGCCATCGATACGTGCATTCACTTCTGGATAGCGTTTTAAGGCCTCGGTTGCGGCTTTTATGAAGAACGACATAAAGCCTAGTTTAATGTCATGTGATTTTTGGAAGCGATCTTGATATTTACGGCGTAAACGTGCGACTTCGCTTAAGTCTACTTCGTTGAACGTGGTTAGAATTGCAGCGTTGCTTTGCGCTTCTAATAAACGCTCAGCAATACGTGCACGCATTCTTGTCATCGGTACACGGCGCTCTTCTCTACCTTCTGTGTCTGATGAGGTCTGTGAGCTTGGTGTTGAAGTAGGCGCTGGTTTTGATGGCGCTGAAGCGGTTGTCGCAGTGGCTGCTGTAGCTGTCGCTTGCAGTGCTTTTTCTACATCTTCTTTTAAGATGCGTCCATTTTTACCTGTGCCTATGATTTGTGATTCGCTGAGGCTATTTTCTGCCATTATTTTTCTCACCGATGGGCTGGCATTTCCTTCATTTGAAGCGGATGGCGCTTCTTCTTTTGCATCACTCTTAGCTGTCGCCTCACCTTCTTCCAGTATCCCAATCACATCGCCTGCTAACACAGTCGCACCCTGCTCTGCGATGATTTTTGTTAGCACGCCTGATACGGGTGCGGGGACTTCTAGCACTACCTTGTCGGTTTCTAGCTCTAATAGGTTTTCTTCTTCGTTAACGCTGTCACCTTCTTTGATTACCCAAGCGGCAATAGTGGCATCGCTAACTGATTCTGGTAATTGTGGTACACGAATTTCAATAGTCATTTTTTGTTAATCTCATTTCTTTTTAATGGTTTATTTAGTTAAGTCTAAAGCTTTATTTACCAAAGCTGCTTGTTGCAGTACATGCACTTTATGCGAACCAACTGCAGGTGCTGCCGCGCTTAGGCGACTCACACAGGTCACTTCGTATTGGTCTTCAAATTTTCTAAAGCGGTGTTTGATACTGTCCCATGCGCCTTGGTTGCGTGGCTCTTCTTGACACCACACTAGCTCTTTTAAAATGGGATAGGTTTTTAGGATTGTCTCTAATAACTTATCAGGGAATGGATAGAGTTGTTCGATACGAATCAAGGCCGTATCGGCGATATTTTCTTCATTAGATTTAGCCAATAAATCGTAATAAACCTTACCGCTGCACAACACAACGCGATTAATTTTATTTTTTGATTTTTTGAAACGATCCTCATCAATTATCGGGTGGAAATTACCCTGTGTTAATTCCTTCATGGTGCTAACAGCGGCAGGATTTCGCAATAAACTTTTTGGCGTCATCACAATCAAAGGTTTACGATACGGACGAATCATCTGCCTGCGAATCATGTGGAAGGTTTGTGCAGGCGTGCTCGGCACACATATCTGCATATTTGATTCTGCACAGAGTTGCATAAAGCGTTCTAAACGCGCTGATGAATGCTCCGCGCCCATACCTTCATAACCATGCGGTAAGAACATCACCAGTCCACACAAACGACCCCACTTGCTTTCGCCTGAGCTGATAAATTGATCTATAACGACTTGCGCGCCATTGGCAAAATCACCAAATTGTGCTTCCCAAATCAGTAATGTATTAGGTGATGAGGTTGAGTAACCATATTCAAAAGCTAATACTGCCTCTTCTGATAACACCGAATCAATGACATTAAATTTGCCACGTTTCTCGCCTTTTTCTTTATTCGCGACATGGCGTAAAGGAATCCAAGCTTGTCGCTTAGCTTGATTATGCAAGACTGCGTGTCGATGCGAAAATGTTCCACGCCCACTGTCTTGTCCGCTGATACGAATATCATATTGCTCGGTTAACAGCGTTGCATACGCCAAGTTTTCAGCACAACCCCAATCAACGGGTCGAATTCCATTCACCATTTCTTCGCGCATTTGCAGTATTTTTTTAACACGGTCGTGTACGACAAAATCTTCTGGCACATTATGGCAACGCTTAATGATAGTTTGTAAGCTTTTAAGGTCAAAACGTGTATCCGATTTACTCGTCCAGTTACGTCCTTTAAAAGAGTCCCAACTAACTTTGAAATGCTCTGGCACGCTACTGTAATCGAGCGTATTGACAGCTGGCTCTCCTGCTGACAAGCGATCTTTATAAGCTTGGATTCGTTCCTTGGTTTCATTCTCTGAAACCAAACCTTCACTCCTTAACTTTTCAGCATACAGTTCCTGCGTGGTTTTCATATTACGAATCGTGGTATACATCATCGGTTGCGTCATGGCAGGTTCGTCTGCCTCGTTATGTCCGTGGCGACGATAACAAACTAGGTCAATCACAATGTCTTTTTTAAACTGCAAGCGATAATCCATTGCTACTTGTGCAGCAAAAATAACCGCTTCTGGATCATCACCATTTACGTGCAAAATCGGCGCATTAATCATCTTCGCAACGTCTGTTGGATAATAGGTGCTACGGCTATCAAACTGTGTGCTAGTGGTAAAACCGATTTGATTATTGATGACGATATGAATTGTGCCATGGATACGATAGCCACGGGTTTGCGCCATATTAAACGCTTCCATCACCACACCCTGCCCCGCAAATGCGGCATCTCCGTGAATCACCACCCCAACGACCTGTCCGCCTTGGTCATCGCGGCGATCTTGCCTTGCGCGAACCGAACCACAAGCTACGGGGCCTACAATTTCTAAATGCGATGGGTTAAACGCGAGTGATAAATGCATCGGGTCTTGGCTGGTTTGAATACTGCATGAAAACCCTTTGTGGTATTTCACATCGCCTGCGGCATCTCGACTAATTTCTTCATCAATATTGGTGCCTTCAAACTCTTTGAAAAGTTTATCAGGGGATTTACCCATGATATTGATCAACACATTCAAGCGGCCACGATGCGCCATTGCCAACACCATTTCACGTGTTTTCTGGCTACCAGAATGATGAATAATTTCATGTAACAACGGAATAAGGCTTTCACCGCCCTCTAACGAGAAACGTTTTTGTCCCACGTATTTTTTATGAAGGTAGCGCTCTAAAGTTTCCGCAGCAATTAAGTGATCTAACAACTGACTCTTTTTATTATCATCATATTTAGGGCGCGCTTGGCTAGGCTCTAACCGACTTTGAATCCAGCGCTTTTCATCCGTATCCATGATGTGCATATATTCAATGCCGATACTCTCAGTATAAGTATTGCGTAAGGCGCGAAAGATATTTCCCAATGTGGCCGACTCTTTCATTTGGAAACTGCCAGGATCGAATAATTTATTCGTATCAGCTTTATCCAAGCCGTAGTTTTGCAAGGTTAACTCTGGCAAATTAGGCTTCACTTCGTTACCCCGAAGTGGATTGGTATACGCGACCAAATGCCCCAATGAACGATAGCTATTTATGAGCTGTAAAACATGAACTTGCTGACGTTCTGTTTCAAGCATTACATGGTCAACCTCGACAGCTTGATTTCCCCTTTTACCCGTGTGAAGTTTGTCAGTGCGAAACTTATCGCGCATATCCGAATGCGTTGCACCGTTACGAAAGTCTTCAGGTACAGGCATATCAGCAAAGTAGCGTTGCCAATCTTTGCTGACCGAATTATTGTCTTTTAGGTAGCGTTCGAAGAGTAATTCGAGGTAAACAGCGTTTTCACCATCAAGCGCCGTGTCTTGTTGGTTGTGTGATGGGTCATTATTATTATTCTTATCAATTTGTTGTGTCATTTCTCTGTCCAATTATGAGGAACACCCTCTTAAAAAGACTTTTAGTTCGGTATGTCAAAAGTGTCAAGGCGGATAATGAAAATAACTTAAATTAAATCCATAACTAACACCACGCTCCCATATTTTAGAGATTATGTTTTGGGGACTTTTGTAATTATCTCAAACTTGACCTTAATTTTTTACACTAACACTGTTTTTTAAAAGAGTATCTGCCCCC
>CAZSXI010000185.1:0-4940 GCA_964611045.1 uncultured Cocleimonas sp.
GTTAAATAGCCATTCTATTAGTCCACCCCCCTTGTTTTTTCATGATTTGTACTAGAAAATAGCCTTTTGTAGATTACAAATCATGCAAAAATAAGGGGGGTGGATAGCGAAAGACATAAAAAAAGCGACTATGAATAGTCGCTTTTTAACGTCAATAAGCTTTTGAATGCTTTTTAAGCATAAATAGCAGGAGCACCAAGTTGCTCGTGGATTTGGTTTGACAAATCGTGGCTAATCCCCAATCCTTTTGCCAAACTATCTAGGTAATGTGCTTCTTTATTGCTATCTAAATCGATAGCCATTAAAGAAACGGCATAGATTTGTTGTTCCATACCTCTTGGAATGCTTCTTACAAAATCATTTACATCTAAAGGCGCGCGGAATTCAGCGCGAACAAAATCAGCCTCGGCTTGCGATACATCGCCCAGCTTTCCAATTATTTTTTCTTGCTCTGATTTATCAATGCTACCATCCGATTTTGCTGCATTGATCATCGCACGGATGATTAGTGTTGCTTGGTCAGTAGCCTGAGCACTGTTTACACCCATTGGTAGGTGATCACAGTTTTCGTGCCCTTGTGTTGGTGCATCAGCATTTTGTGCTTGTGCATATTTTGTGAGCGCGCCACCGAGTAGCCCACCTAATCCACCTGCACCACCCATGCCGCCACTGTTTTTCTGTCCGCCACCACCTAGGATACTTCCCAGCAGGTCGCCCATTCCGCCGCCTGATTGTGCGCCACCACCGACTAGACTACCGAGTAGATCACCTAATCCGCCACCCGCTTGTGGCTGTTGTCTTGCACCACCGCCGAGTAATCCACCAAGAAGATCGCCCATGCTTCCTCCTTGGGTGTTTTTTTGTCCGCCAGAGATTAATCCACCCAAAATATCACCCAGTGCGCCACCGCCTTGTGTTTGCTGATTTTGTGCACCACCCAGTGCTGAGCCTAAAATACTGCCTAAAACATTTCCGCCAGAACCTTTAGAAAGTGCGCCGTTGCCTAATAGGCTTCCAAGTATCTTTATTGTATCAATTGCATCCACAAGTATTTCTCCATCATTAAAATTAATTTGTAACTTTTCAAAGTTTTAATGAGTCTAGCACAAGATCAAAAAAAAAATGTCGCACTAATGTTTGACTCTATAGTCTACTATAGGGTTTATAGTACCAAAAACAAGGGTAGGTAGAAATATGAGAATCGGTGAGTTATCTAAAAAAACAGAATTTCAAATAGAGACATTACGCTATTACGAAAAAATTGGTTTATTAGAACCTGTAGCACGTACTGAATCTGGCTATCGTGAGTATGATAACGAGTCATTAAAGCAGTTGCAGTTTATAAAGAAGGCGAAATTTGTCGGGTTTTCATTGAATGAGATTTCTGAATTATTAACCTTAAGAGTAGAAAGAGATCAACATAGTTGCGCCGACGTAAAAACAATAGCCGAGCAAAAAATAGAACAAATAGAAAATAAGATTAATGAGTTAGACATAATGCGTAAAGCATTACATAAAATAACAAATGCATGCTGTGGCGGTGTAGAACCTGCCACATCATGCACAATTTTAAATGCCTTAGATGGTGCACAGGAAGATTAAAGATGATTGAGTTTTTGAATAATTTATTGGCATTGAGCTTAGAAGCCTCGCCGTGGTTAGTATTAGGTTTAGTGATTGGTGGGTTGATGAAATCATTAATCCCAACCGCATTTTTACAAAGACATTTGAGTGGTAGCGGTTTACCCTCAATTGTAAAAGCTGCATTGTTGGGTGCGCCATTGCCCTTGTGTTCTTGTGGGGTGATTCCTGCGGCACTGGGTTTGCGCCGTGCGGGTGCATCAAAACCTGCGACCGTATCATTTTTGGTTTCAACGCCAGAAACAGGTATTGATTCGGTGAGTATTTCTTACGCGCTCCTTGGCCCCTTTATGGCGATTGTTCGCCCAATCGCGGCAATCACATCGGCAATTACTGCAGGGTTGTTAGTAGGGCGCTCTGAAGATAATGCGCCTGTTTCTGCGATAGCAAGTGATGCTGAGACGAGTTGTTGTTCAAGCAAAGAAGAGGTTGTAGAAGAGGCATCCTGTTGTAGCACTGAATCAGTTGCAATAAAAAAAGAAGAAGACCTATCAGGGGTAAAGGAATTAGGCTCATGTTGCCCATCATCTTCAAACGAAGAACCAAAACCCGTCGGTATTATGAAAAAATCATGGGATGGCATCGTATATTCATTCACAGATTTATTCGATAAAGTGTTATTTTGGCTCGTGATTGGTTTAGTTTTTGCAGCCTTAGTTAAAACATTTATTCCCGTAACTTTCTTAGCAGAATGGGGCAGTGGCTTACCCGCAATGTTGATTATGCTGGTAGTCGGCATCCCCATGTACGTTTGTGCAACGGCATCAACCCCGATAGCGGCAGGTTTATTATTGGCAGGTGTTTCACCAGGTGTGGCGATGGTTTATTTAATGGCAGGTCCAGCTACCAATATCTCAACACTAGGTGTAATAGGTAAAGAGTTAGGTCGTCGTTCATTGATTGCTTATCTAACAGGCGTTAGTGTTGTTGCCTTGTTAACAGGCTTTATAGTGGATTACCTTGTAGGGCTTTGGAATATTGATGTGCAAGCCCAGATTTCACACAGCCACGATATGGTGCCTTCGGTAATAGCTTGGGCTTCGTTGTTAGTTTTGGTAGCGGTAGTGATTAAGTTGAAGCTCGGGAAGTTTATACTACAACGAACTCAAAGCGCTTAAGCGCTTTGAGTTTTGCTTTTATATTACTGTTCTATTTGTTGCCGTTAAGAATATCGCGATAAGATTGTTCTGTGAACATCGAATCAGCCAATCTAACGCCTGGCATATGCAAGCAGTTGTCCAATACTTTTGGTCCGTGGATAAACAATAATTCAGGTTTAACATTCACGTGAGGCATGCCATCTTGGGCTGAGCAGAGTGAATCCCATTCAACCATTACTAAGTATTCAGCAGGGATGGTATAGCCTTCCCAAACTTCAGCGGTGCGCTTTAGTTTTGAGCCTGAGCTGTCTTTCATATCTTCCATCATGGATTCAACCGTCGCGTGACCACTGCCCAGTGTTGACAAGCCGATGCGTTTGAGGATTTGATAGCCCACCATGCCACTGGTGGCTTTTAATCCTTCCATCACGGCGATTTCGCCTTCTTCAAATTCAGCTTCTTTGCCGGGACGGATTTTATGAGTCGCCATGACAGTAACCGTTTTACCTGAATTCACCGCGTAGCCATCTGCTTTACCTTCGGCATTTTTGCGTAGCCATTGAGTGAGTGAAACCAACGTAGGAAGGCTACTTTTCACGATGCGATAAACAGGTTCTTCTGGTCCTTCGAGCAATACATCACCACATTTTGCGCAGGTATCCACAACCACATCTTCAAAAGTTTCATGAAAATTTTCGTGAGATTCCCATGAATCCCAGTAAGTGATTTGATCTATCCAAATATGAGAAAGCTCGTCTTGCATATCCGAGCTTGCACCCCAGCGCATTCCCATCGGGCAACTACCGATTTGCTTCATAAGATCAAAGCCACTAAAGCCTGGAGTGAGTGATGTGGCTAAACACATTTTTGCGCTTGCTTGTTTCATCATGCTCATTAGGTTTGGATCGTTTTTGACTAATACTTTATTGATTGCCACATAAAGTGGTGACTTTGGCTCTGCATCGAATAGTTTTTTAATATTCATTGTTTAACTCCTAGTTTGGTTTTTAGTTTAGCTGTGAGGTGATTATCAATCAGCCACAAAGTAAAAGCCACCCCTACTAGTGTTATTTGCGCGTAAGAAAAATTCATCACACTTGCACCCAACATCGCCACAATAAAGCTCACCGTTAATCCATTAAAGCCCATGTGAATAAAACTCTGCATGGCGGAAGCAGAGCCGCGATTATTGGGAAAGCAATCTATAATTCTAATGGTGAGAACTGGCATGATGGTTGCGAGGCTTATCGAATAGAAAATCAGTGGAATCAGCGTGCTGTAGAGTGTTGGTTCAATGGTGTGAGTAATAACCATATTAAGAATAGCGACTATGACCATCGCGCTAAGAAAAATATTAATCATCTGCCGACCTGTAAAACGACCGATCATTTTGCTAGAGATCATTGAACCGATAAATATCCCCGAAACCACAGGAATAAATAGAATATAAAAATCAGTGGGGGCAAGCCCTAAAACATCAAAAAGCAGCGTAGGCGCACCAGCAACATAAAGGAAAAAACTAGAGAAGGCACACGCTAAAATAAACACCAAACGTAAGTAATGTGGGTTGCTTAAAGTGCTTAAATAAACACGGCTAACTTTATGAATATGAATAGAGTTTCTATTTTCTTTCTTTAAGGATTCTTGGATGCCAAATAGCGCAAATAGAAAAACACTCACGGCATAAAATGCTAGAAACCAAAAGATAGAACGCCAGCCAAATGCCTCATGCAACCAGCCACCGATGATAGGGGCGATAGCGGGTGAGATCGCAAATAACATCATCGCTTTTGCCATGACTTTTTGTGCATCTTTTGTGTCGAGCAAGTCGCGCACCATCGCGCGTCCAGAAATTAATGAGCCACCAATGCCTAAACCTTGCAGAATGCGAAAAAACAAAAACTGATCATAATTGGTTGCAAAGGCACAGGCGATTGATGCGAAAAAATAGCTACCCAACGCCATGAGTATGACAGGTTTACGCCCAATCCAATCGGTAATTGCACCCCAGATTAAGGTAGAAACGGCAAATGCCATTAGGTAGAAACCCAGCGTTTGCGTCATTAATGTGCGGGTTACGGTGAAATCCTGCTCCATGCTTTCAAAAGCAGGCAGGTAGGCATCAATGGTGAACGGGCCGATCATGGAAAGAAGCGATACTAGGAGTGTAAGCTTCCACATGGAGATTGGCTTTTGATT
>CAZSXI010000186.1:0-4918 GCA_964611045.1 uncultured Cocleimonas sp.
CTGCATCGCGGATGATTTTCCCACCCATCGCTTTCATCTTCTCACAGGCTTCATATACATCAGGCACACCAATGGCTAAATGACCAAACGCTGTGCCAAGCTCATAATTTTCTACACCCCAGTTATGGGTGAGTTCCAAAACGGTATTATTGGCTTCGTCGCCATAACCTAGAAAGGCAAGGGTGAATTTCCCATCGGGGTATTCTTTACGGCGCAGTTCTGTCATATCAAGTACATTGGTATAAAACTCGATGGATTTATCTAAGTTTCCTACGCGGAGCATGGTGTGTAGTATTCTCATTTTGTTGTTTCCTTTATTTCTTTTGCACTCGCATAAAACTCTATTAAAGCAAGTTTGTCATCATCGTTTAACTTTCTGAATTTCTTTTTCATGCGTTTGGGCATATTCCTTTTGTGATTAGAAAAGTGATCGAACTGCTTGATCAAATAGGCTTTCCATTGTCCTGCTAATATCGGTGCATCGTCATCAGCGCTTGTGGCGAGGTTAACATGGCAGTCATTGCATAAATCTAAATGAAGTTGTTTGCCTGTTTCAACTAATGCTTTATTGGATGTTTGTTTTTCTGGTTTGAAGCTTTGCTCGGCAAAGTGAAATGACAGTGCTTCTATCTCATCTTCTTTTAGTTTCTTGCTTATTTTCACCATGTCGGTGAGTTGGCCATCGTTGGTTTTCACCTCTTTGGCATCGCGGTATCCGTTTCTAAATTGATCGATAATATCGTAGGTGAGGGCGGCAGAGAAGCCTGCTATTTTGGGAATGTTTTCATCGTTGCTATTGCCATCGGCTTGATGGCATTCGCTACAGTATTTTTTGGCAAGCAATGCACCATTCAAATCTACTGCAAAGGTGGGTAAGTTAAAACTGAGTAGCAACAATAAAGTAAAACAGGCTTTGCTCATGGTTATGCCTTAGCTCCGGTTTCAGCCGTAAAGTTACCCGCACGACCGATGATGGACTCATTACCTGCTTCTGGCTGATTGGGTACATTAAATACTAAAATCAAAGAAATACCCGCCATCACTGCGCCAATGTAAAAAACCAAAGAAGGGGAGTGAATCCACAATGCGCCAAACAATACGGGAATCACAACGCCGTAATGAAGTAAAAATAAGAGGGCAAAATAAGCCATTAAAGAATTAGTCGGTAAACTGAACCCACGGATACTTTTTATCATCTTTAACATGACTCCAAAACAAAGTTCCAGAATCTCTCCAAGGGTCAAGCACGATTCCATCAGGAACGCCTTTTCCTTTTGCAGCTACCACTAAGGTACTGTGTTCTTTCCAATAATCACGGCGGAAGGCTACGCCGTGAAAGAAGTGCAATGATTTCATCGGGCGGTTGATCTGTAAGCCCATATCACGTGTCCATTGGTAGCATAACCCGCGTTCTCTTCTGCCGTAGTTTACTAACACGTTTTGGAAGTGTGGGGGGCTCATCAGCTTGTAACGGTTGGCTAATATTTTTGGATAAAGTACCGCTTCGCGTGCAACAAACTTAGCTTCGCTTTGTACAATATTCGGACCTAAAGTCATGATAGCGTTATAGAGTTCTACAATTTTCTTCTCATCTTCAGAGACGATGGCTTTTACAACGGTGTTTCCTTTTTTATCAACACTGACATCATCAAAACGTATTGAAGAACAGGCACTTAATAAAAGTATTGCTGATAAGGAAACAGCCAGTCGTGTAAATTTTAAATTCATAAATAGCCTAGTTTTCATTCTGTCTGATCCTGTTTTTAACGGGTTGTTTAATGTTAATGATATTGGTGATTTTGGGTAATTTAGGTGCAATCGTACGTCGTGTGTATTTTGACCAGTTATAGTCTGGATCTTCACTGGTTTTTAGGAAGAGTAGTGTCGCTGAATGTCGCCATGCATCTAAGATGATGGCATCTTTTATGCCTTTGCCTTTTGCGGCGACGGTCAATACATTGTGTTCAAATGTTCCACCCTGATTAGCAACAGCGCGTTGTAGCGTTAAGGTATTGTAGGTGCGTCCTGTTACAAGTTGGTCTGTCATATCACCTGCAAAGTGGTAGCAAAGCCCTTTTTCTCTTTTGCCTGTGTTTACCAAAACATTTTGTGAGTTCGGCGGGCCAATTAAGCGGTATTGATTGGCAAGATGTTGTGGATACAAAACGGCTTCTCTGGCGACAAAGCTTGCTTCGGTTTTATCAATGTTTTTACCCAGTGCCATAATAGCATTGGTTAAATCTGATATTTTAGTGCGATCGGTTAGGTTGATCGCTGAAGCGATAGTCTTTCTGTTTTTAGCATCAAAACTCACGTTGTCAAAACTTACGTTGTAAGTAATGGGACTACTGCAAGATGATAAAAGTATTGCCGAGATGATCAGCAGAATGGATGATAGTTTTTTCATAGATTTTCTAGCTCTGCGCCTTGGTAAAGTGCATGAGATAATTTACCCCAACGTCACTACCCAATTTGTAACTTTGTAGCAGAGGGTTATACGTCATTCCTTTAATGTTTTCAAGGTGCAAACCAGAATCTCGCGCCCAACTTTCAAGCTCGGAAGGTCGGATAAATTTGGCGTATTCATGGGTGCCTTTAGCCAGCATATTCATAATGTATTCGGCGCCTACAATCGCCAACGCAAACGACTTAGGGTTGCGATTGATGGTTGAGAAAAAAACATGACCGTCTGGTTTTACAAGCTTGGAACAGGCACTAATGATTGAACTTGGATCAGGCACGTGTTCGAGCATTTCCATGCAAGTGACAACGTCATATTGTCCAGCTTGTTTTTCGGCAATTTCTTCAACAGTGATTTTTTGGTATTTGATATTATCAACACCAGATTCAAGCGCATGCAGTTCGGCAACCGATAACGGCGCAGCACCCATATCAATCCCCAATACATTTGCGCCACGAAGCGCCATACTTTCAGATAAAATTCCGCCACCACAACCGACATCAATGAGTTTCTTGCCTTTGATACCAGATGCTAGTTCGTCAATGTAGTTAAGACGTAAGGGGTTAATTTCATGCAAAGGTTTGAACTCGCTGTTTCTATCCCACCAGCGGTGTGCGACATCTTCAAACTTTTTGATTTCGTTTGCATCTACGTTCTTGGCAGTAGTAGCTGTGGCTTGCATAGTAATCCCTTACGTTTAACGAAGTTAATACGCTATTATATAGATTCTGGATTCATTGTAACCAACTAATAGAGACACGCCCGTGCTTAGATTTTTAATTGGTATAATCATCATACAAATTGCGACTGTGGCATTGGTGATGCTCGCGCCAGATGATCTGCAAGGCATTGCGTGGTTACGATTAATAGTGCCATTAGTGGTAGTGGCTTTTTTTGCGGCGTTTTGGTTTTCATCCATCGCTAGTCATAGGAGCAAAGACGAGTTATCAAACCTACAAAGTAAACATGCGCAAGAGCGGGAGAAACTGCAAGTGAATGCAGAGCGTGCCAAAACACGCATGGTGAAAAAGACCCAGCAACAAATTGCCAGAGAAGCCAAACTCACCCACGGTAAAGCCAATTTTAAAGTGGGTGCAACGTTGGCTGGGGCAATGGGTTTTGGTGCATTGATGTTATTAACCGAATTGTTAATGTTGGGAGTGATGACTATTACCACGGCTGGTGGTGCATTGGGAGGCTATTTATACCGTGCCAATAAAGACAGGAAAAACAATGTATTGCTGAATAATATTAATACTTCTTTAATAACTGCCGAGCAGGCACAGAAACAACTCAACAAACAAAAATAGGCTATAGATCAACATGCCAGATACAGTACCTAAATCCATGTCTCCTTTTCGTCGTGGCTTTATTGTGGCTTGGAAGAAATTTTGCCATCTGGTTGTAAAAACGTTCTACAGTAAATTTGAGGTGACAGGGCGAGCTCATATTCCTGAAAATAAGGGCATCATCTTCTGCGTAAATCATGTGAACGCCTTGATTGATGCCGTTGTATTGCAAGCCTCTACGACTAAAAATGTAAGACCCTTAGCGCGCAGTGGATTATTTAAAAACCCCGTGTTGAAACCGATTCTAAATATGATCGGTGCAGTACCTATTTATCGGCGTAAAACAGAAGATACGGATACCTCAAAAAACCTCGATACTTTTTCTAAATGTTATGAATTACTTGCTCAAAATGAGACCTTGGTGATTTTCCCCGAAGGTCAAAGCCACTCCGACTCTTATGTGCATGATTTAAAAACGGGCGTTGCACGTATGGCATTGGGCGCGGTAGAAACCAATGGTGTAGAGCCAGTCGTGATTCCTGTGGGTTTGACCTTTGTGAGAAAGCGCAAGTCTCGCACAGAAGTCTTGGTGCATTATGGAAGTCCAATAGATCTTAAAATACCCAAAGACATGAATGACTACGATGCCTCGCATCTGGTTACAGATAGAGTAAAAGCAGGCATAGAATCTGTCACGCTCAATGCACCTTCATGGAAAGATATTGATTTGGTGACACGTCTTGAAGGTTTTTTCTCAATGCGTCATGGTAAACGAAGAACATCTACATTAAAACAACGCTTTCAATCGCTGCAGAGAATCATCGAAGCACAACATTTATTAAATGAATACGAGCCAGAAAAAGTGCGAACATTGATGAGTAAACTGCGATTATTTGAGCGGCTTTGCAAAGCTTGTGGCATCAATAACTATCACTTAGGCATAAAATATAAACCTATTTTGTTAGTGCTTTATACCCTACGAACCTTGGGTATTGTGTTAATTGGTTTTCCTGTGGCGATTTGGGGGATATTAAATAGTTATATTCCTTACAAAATTACCACGTGGCTGACTCAAAGAGTCAGTAAGGACACCGATCAACACGATACGGCACAAGTCTTGATTGGTATGGGGTTATTTGGGCTATTTTGGAGTTTGCAAAGCTATTAT
>CAZSXI010000187.1:0-4900 GCA_964611045.1 uncultured Cocleimonas sp.
GATGGTGGGCATTACCGCTTTCGTCGTTATTCGGTTTTTCAGTGGTCTGAAGATGGGGAATTGGCACTATTGCCACATGAACCGCACTTTCAAAGTACCTACCGAAATAACATGAACGGCGGTATCAATCGTGACTATGAGGCGTTCAAACCAAATACCATCAATAATCCACTATTAGGAAAATTCATTCAATTTGTGGTTGATAAAATTAGTTTTGGTGCTGAAAAAGAATGGCGCATTCAAGCACATCAATTTCGTATTCAAGCCAATGCGGGTGAAGCAGGTCAACCGACGCCAGAAGGCATTCACAGAGATGGCGCAGATTTTATTCTAATCATGGTGCTTGGGCGTCACAATATTACCGGTGGTGTGAATCATATTTATGATGAGTCCAAACGATTGGTTTTTGGCGGAATATTAGATAATGCGGGTGATGCTGTGTTAATTGACGATCGCAAGGTGTGGCACGGCGTAAGCGAAGTTTACCCTAATGATAAAAGCCAACCAGCTTATCGTGATGTGTTAGTGCTGACTTTTCATAATGAAATGATGCTTTAGGCGGTCAATCTAAGATATGAAAAATAAAATAAAATAAACTTTGCTACGGTTACCTTTTGATTTTTATGGGTACTAGGATTAGTTTTACTCCCTTTTTATTTATTCACGCTTTATTTTGAAGTAAATACTGTAAAAGCAGGCGATTTAGGAAGCTAAATTTCTCCAGTAGTTGGCTTAGTCGTATTAGCCGCTCAAGTAGTGGTAGCCACTTTATCTTACAAGCAAATAAAACAAAGTTTTTCGTTATCACAAGCTTATCTAACTCTGCTCGTTGGGTCGATTATTCAGCTATTTTTCACATGCTCCAGCGATATGGCTAACCACTTTGGCGTCAGAACAGGCCGTACAAGCGTTTCCATAAGTGACTTTTTCAGTTGATGGACAGGGCGTAGTTACACAGCGCACGCTGGTATCTTTAGCAGCACAAACTGGAATATATTCTTGTGTACATATTTCAGGTCTTGGGTCTGTACAGCTAATTATAAAGGGTTTATTTTCTTTAGGCTGAGGGGCTTCTGTAGGAGTAGATTGGCAGGCTGTATTTAAACTCAAAACAGCCATTGTTAGTAATGCGTACTTAGTTACAGTCTTAATCATATTTTATTCCTGTGTTCCCCAGAGTAACTCATCAAGTGAAATATCATTGTCTGACTTAATAGGGATGACTTTACCCTCTTTGACTTTAACGCCTTCTTTTTTTAATAGCTTTGCTTGTTTTTTATAAGCATCGCTACCAACTTCAAAAGCCAATGTTCGGTTTGACCTAACAACACGATGCCACGGTAGGGCTGTCGGTGATCGTGACATCGCTTTACTGACCATTCGAGCATGGCGCGGATAACCTGCGGCATGCGCAACTTCACCATAGCTCAGTACTCGCCCTAGCTTGATTTGTAAAACAGCTTGCCAGATTTCAGGGTCAAATTTCTTTTGGTGATCGGTCATCTCTACATAATACCTCTATAATCTTTGTTATAGCGCAATCTTAGTAATTTTCAATTGTCGTGGTGGTTCTACTTGTCGGTTGTTAATCTACCTATACAGAAAAGCAAGCACAAGAAACTAAGGGTCTAACAGATGTAAATATTGCCACTATTGTCGTAGGTGCTAATAAAATAGATATTTCAGCGGGTAAAATTGCTCTACAACGTTCTAGCAATTCTGAAGTTAGAAAGTTCGCTCAGTTAATGATTACGGATCACAGTGCAGTACTTGATGGTGCGGTAAAATTAGTAACTAAATTAGGAGTAACTCCAGTTAACAATGATTTGGTGGCTACCCTTGCTGAGCAATCTCATCAACACGAAGCAAACCTTCGCACCTTATCGGGAAAAGCATTTGATAAAAAAAATATCGATCATGAGGTTGCTTATCATGGAGCACCTACCTATAGAATATATAATGAGACTGTGGAATAAATCTGCTTGAATATCAGCGCTCTAATTACTTGACCATTTTACTAGGCAAATGCTAATATCAGCTTATTAGTACTTACTTATAAAGGTTTTTGTTTAGATGTCAATGATAAAAGAAATAGATGCGGCTGGGCTTAAAGAGATGATGGATAAGGATGAAGATATTCTTCTTTATGATGTTCGTTCTCAAGCAGAGTTTGCACAGGGAATTATCGCAGGTGGTGAGTTTATGCCAATGCATACGGTTCCTGTAAAATTGAATGATTTACCCGACGATAAGACGATTGTGTTTTATTGTCGCAGTGGTGCTCGTTCGGGTCAGGTTTGTGGTTATGTTATGCAAAACACAGGTCTTGAGCCACTTAACTTACGTGGCGGGATTATCTCCTGGTATCAATCAGGTTTTGAAGTTGTGAAACCAGAGGCTATGCAAGCTCAGGGCTAATTAGCAAAGTTTGTAAAAAAAGGGCTGGGAAACTTATGTTTTCTAGCCCTTTTTTATGTGTGCTATTTACTCAAAACCTTAAAAAACTTCCCAGCCTAAGCTGGGACTCCTGAAGTTCTCGCTTGATCTAAATGGATATAGATAAGGCGTCTTTGATCAAGTAAAATTATTTAGTATTACAGCCTTATTTAATAAGGTTTAGGAAAACCAGATTAAAGATAAATATGATTAACCTAGCTAGGAGTAGTTTTATATGTCAGTAAAAAATGCATTTTATGCACAATCAGGTGGAGTAACAGCCGTTATCAACGCATCGGCTTGTGGTGTTATTCAAACCGCAAAAAAGCACAGCGATAAAATCGGTAAGGTTTACGCAGGTAAAAACGGCATTATCGGCGCGCTAATGGAAAACCTTATTGATAGCAGTCTAGAATCAGACGAGGATATTGCAGGTTTAATGCATACGCCATCGGGCGCTTTTGGTTCTTGTCGTTACAAGATGAAAAGCTTGGAAGATAACAAAGAAGAGTACGATCGCTTGATCGAGGTTTTCAAAGCACACGATATTGGTTATTTCTTCTATAACGGTGGCGGAGATTCTGCTGATACCTGTTTAAAAGTCTCTCAACTATCTGAAAAAATGGGTTACCCAATCCAAGCCATTCACGTTCCAAAAACCGTTGATAACGATTTGCCAGTAACAGATAACTGCCCAGGTTTTGGCTCGGTTGCAAAATACATAGCGGTATCTACACGTGAGGCAAGCTTTGATGTGGCTTCAATGGCTGCAACATCTACTAAGATTTTTGTACTAGAAGTTATGGGTCGTCATGCAGGTTGGATTGCAGCAGCAGGCGCATTAGCAGCGGATGAAGATAATGATATTCCAGTGGTAATTCTTTTCCCTGAAATCGAGTTTGACCAAGAGAAATTCTTGGCATTAGTTGATTCTAAAGTGAAAAGCCACGGTTATTGTACGATTGTTGTATCTGAAGGTACGGCATGGCCTGACGGCCGCTTCCTTGCAGAGCAGGGTACACGTGATGACTTTGGTCATGCACAATTAGGTGGCGCGGCTCCTGTTGTGGCTAACATTATTAAAGATGCTTTGGGTTACAAATTTCACTGGGCGGTTGCAGATTACTTGCAACGTGCGGCACGTCACTTGGCTTCTAAATCAGATGTTGAGCAGGCGTATGCATTAGGTGAAGCAGCGGTTGAAATGGCAGTAGCGGGTAAAAACTCAGTGATGCCAGCGATTATTCGTACCTCAAACAATCCTTATAAATGGGAAATTGGTTCGGGTGATTTAGCCGACATCGCAAACGTAGAAAAAATGATGCCAATGGAATACATCAGCGAAGATGGTTTTGGTATTACTGATGCATGTCGCGAGTACTTGCTACCACTGATTGAGGGCGAATCTTATCCACCTTACAAAAATGGAATGCCTGTGTATGTAACACTGAAGAAAAATTTGGTAGAAAAGAAATTACCTGAGTTTAAAATGAAGTAGTTTTTAAACTTCTTTTAAACAATAAAAAAGCCCTGCAATACAGGGCTTTTTTATTGAAAATTTTCTGTGTATTAGTTTAAATATTTTCTCATCTGAGCTTCTTTAACCGTATTCTCAAACGCTTGATAAGCTTCAAAATCAACACCCTTAACATCAGGGACATCACTGTGGCTCATAACGTCCAATTTTTCTTCAGATTGTTTGAGTTGAATTTTCAAGCGCGCATTTTCGCGAATTGACTCAGCAAGGTAATCTTTCACCATGGTTAAATCATTATTGCTTGATTGGCGTTCTTGCTTTCCATAAAAGTGGTGAAGCCACCAGCCAATAAAAGAACCTGCAATAACAGCGACTGTTGTAATAAGTGCTGCTTGGTATAAAAAATAAGCCATAAATATCTTCCTTGATACTTTGTAATCCTTTTCGATTACATTTGTCAGTGTATGTGTCTCTGTAATTTAAAGATGAGATAATGCATCCTTGCAATATCGTTCTCTTCCCCTATTAGTCTAGCAACAAACTCTTTGTTGTGCGTGTCACTTTGTCAGTAGTTATGATGTATTAGTCTGTAATTATGAATAAATTTTACTCAATCGATCACTTCTTAATCAGTTTACTGCTGGCTTGCTTCTTTAATGTTTCAGAAGTAGTAGTAACAGCAAAGTGTTGTATTGACTCTTTCTTTAATTCAGCTTCGATTTGTGGACGTAAAAAATATTCGGATGCAACAACCAGTGTAGAGATCACTAAAACCCCTATTAATAATAAAAATATTAAGGGGCTTTTAATAAATCGGGCTGATTCTTCTAACTCTTTCATCTTCTGTTTGCTTTAAGTCACAATAGATTGAGAATTTAGCAAGATAGTGCTTAAACAGGGTGTTCTTAATGATAGTTGGAATAAGAAAGGTGACTAGAGGCTTTATTAATTGAGTTTATTTAAGCCAAAAAAATATACAAAACGTCA
>CAZSXI010000188.1:0-4856 GCA_964611045.1 uncultured Cocleimonas sp.
AATACTATAAATCATTGATTGTTAGCATTTTTTTAATGCGTTAGCCCTGGGGGGGTGGACTATAAAAACATCATGAAATGCTATTTTTTATAGTCCACCCCCCCTCTTTTTTAACGTTTTGTAAGTAAAGGTCTCGTAAAACCTGTGTTTTAGGTTTATTTAAACGGTCTAAATCTAACGACTAAATAGGCTAAATATTTTTAGTCTTAAAAAAAGGAGATATAAGCGGTAAAGGTTACCTTTTAATAGCGTTCTAGCAACAAAATAACCACATCGATCAAGGAATGATGGTGTGGATATGGAAATCAAGGCGAGTATTGTTTTTGCTTTATGTTTGTTAATGGGGTTTAGTCTTCCTGTGTTTTCAGACACTTTGCTGTGGCAAGATATTAAGCCACTTGCGGCAAAAAATAGTAGAACTAAAAATAAAGTGTCAGAATTCGTTTCGGAATCTATTTCGAAATCAGAGTACCAAAAAGCCCGTTATCTAAGCCTAGATCTAGAGCAAATGAGCACTCGATTAACTAGCAAAAAACTTGCTGCAAAAGGTTTAAGGTCTAAACATGGGAGTATTTTAAAAACTATCGACCTACCTTTACCGGATGGACGTTTGATCAGTGTATCCATTGCTGAAAATAAGCTGTTGCCTGCTAGCCTTAGTAATAAATATCCCCAAATGAAAATGCTTAATGTGCTTCCGGATGATTTCATAGTCTCAGGAAAGCTGGATATAACTGCAAACGGCTTTCACGCCATGTTGCAAACTAGAGAAGGTGAAACATTTTTTATCGATCCCATTGGAGATAGCGTTTATGCGAGTTATCAAAAAAGTGATCAGCAACAAAGCAGCGATACAGCATTTTCTTGTTCGGCTCATTCACCAGAAAATATTTTTGAAAAGTCACTACGTTCAACAGTTATAAAGCCACTAGGAAGAACACAAAAAAGCCTCATTAATTACCGCATTGCAGTTGCTGCAACGGGTGAATACACGGCGAAACATGGCGGAACAGTCGCTGGTGCTATGAGCGCGATAGCAACAACAATTAATCGTGTGAATCAGGTTTTTGAGCAAGATTTAGGTATTCATCTAAGCTTGGTCGAAAATAATGACCAACTTATTTATGTTGATGCAACTACTGACCCTTATTCAGGCAGTGATAGTAAAGAGCATCTTTATCAGAACCAAAATAATATCGATGCCATTATTGGTTCTGCAAACTATGACATCGGCCATTTATTTTCAGCCAGTGGTGGTGGATTAGCAGCCATTGCAAGTGTTTGTAATGGCTCTCGAAAATCACAAGGAATTTCAGGAATTAGCAACCCTCGCAATGATAGTTTCAACCTGGATTTTGTCGCGCATGAGATCGGTCATCAGTTTGGAGCAACGCATACGTTTAATGGTGTTCAGGGTTTATGTGCAGGTAATACTCGCTCTGCAAGAACAGCATTTGAACCCGGTAGTGGTTCGACAATTATGTCGTATGCAGGCTATTGTGGCGGCGATAATTTACAGTCTAATAGCGATGCAATGTTTCATATTGGCAGCATTCAACAGATTCGTACCTACGTAGCAGAAGATAAAAATAGCGGTTGTGGTATCGATAATAATATTATCAATGCCTCTCCCAAAGTCGAAGCAGGTATGAATCATGTCATCCCCGCTCAAACCCCTTTTGAACTAATAGGAGAGGCGACAGATGCCGAGGGTGATGCATTAATTTATGCGTGGCAGCAGATTGATGCAGGTGAGCTTTCCCCCGTGAACTCTGATACAGGGAATAATGCACTATTTCGAGCGCACCCTTTATCAAGCAATAAAGTGAGGAGCTTCCCACCACTTCAAAATATATTGAATCATTCAAGCCAGCGAGGGGAAAACCTTCCCATTCAGCAGCGTTTAATGCAGTTTAGATTGGTAGTACAAGACAGCCATAACACCACGCAGAGTGATGCAATGAGTATTTTAGTACAACGCACGGGTAGCCGATTCGCATTAAATTTACCTCGCTCACAATACAGTGTGGGTGATACGCATAAAATACTATGGAATGTTGCGGGAACGAATAAAGTGCCTGTTAATTGTTCCAGTGTCGATATTTCTCTGTCAGTTGATGGTGGTTATAATTTTGACCAAATGTTAGGGAAAGTTTTGCCAAATACAGGAGAAGCTTGGGTGACAATACCTGCAACCTTGCCTTCAACAACACAAGGGCGTTTTAAAATTCGTTGTAGCGATAATATCTTTTTTGCAGTGTCATACCGTAACTTTGATGTGAATAATCAGCAGCATTCAGAGCGTCAGATATTATCGGACGAAGATCAGCCAGAACTTAATTTAGAAGATGTTGATTTGAGTAAAATCGATACGACAAAATATGCAGAGCCAAGCTTATCAGGGGAGGGCGGTGGAGCTTTTGAGTGGTTATTTGCGCTATTGTTTCTAACAGGCTTTAGAAAGTTCAAATAAAATTAAAGTATAGTCAATGTTTCAGACGGGTAGTCATGCTCGTTTAGCTGGCGTTCAGTTTTCACGTGAGATAATCGGGGTACCCTAAATAGAGGTGTCAACGTAGATACCTCAATAATAAAAACACGCGAATTATGAAAAAAATAGCTACTCTGATAGGACTTGTTGTCTGTACAAATGCCTTTTCTGCCCCTTCACAAGACTTGCTTTGGCAAGACCTTAAACAAGATTTTAAAGAAGTTGCGTATCAACAAAGAAGTAAACCCCTTGATCTAAATGTCTTAAAAAGACGTTCATTAAGTTTGAATGAAAGTAGCTTAAAGCAACGTCTGTTTTCTAACGATAAAACACTTAGAGCGAGTTTAGGCGGAGCTAAAAACGCTCAAAAAGAAATAGATTTACCGTTACCCAATGGTGATTTTGTACGTGTCCGAGTCATTGATTCACCTATATTGTCGGCAGAGCTTGCGGCGAGCCACCCAGATATAAAAACATGGCGTGTAGTTGGTGTGGATGACCCATCAATAAGTGGTCGCATCGATTTTACGACAAATGGCTTTCACGGCATGTTGGTTTTAGGCGATGGTGAAACTATCTTCATCGACCCCGATAAAGATGACACGACCAATATTTATCATAGCTTAAGCAAGCGTGAAAATGCTTCACACTTTGATGCTAGTTTTAATTGTGAAACACATGGCTCACACTCTCTTCTTTCAAAGGAAGCACTGTCAGATAGAGGAGCACTACAGGCATCTACAAGAGAGTTATCAAATAACAAACTTGAGAAATTGCCGGCACCAGAGCTTATAACTTACCGCCTAGCAGTAGCAGGGACAGCAGAATATACCTCGGTCTTAGGGGGTAAAACATCAGCTTATAGCTCGATGGTTACAACGATTAATCGCATCAACGAAGTTTACCAAAAAGATTTAGGGGTAAAGCTTGAGTTAGTCAGTGATGACGCTTTGCTGTATACCAATGCTGCAACAGACCCTTACACCAATAACTCAGCATCAGCATTAGTCAATGAAAACATGGCAAATCTGAATACTGTTTTTGGAAATGCTAATTACGATTTAGGGCATGTCTTTGCCGAAGGTATTAACGGTGGCTTGGCGTATGTTGGGGTCGCTTGTTTAGATCAGGCTAATATAGGTACGCCTGGTAACTTTGTTACGGTAAATGGAATAAAAGCAGGAGGGGCTTCAGGTTTTTATAGTCCTGAAGATGATATTTTTAATATCCATCTGGTAGCCCATGAAATAGGGCATCAGCTAGGCGCAAACCATACTTTTAACGGAGTGAACGGTTTTTGTGCGGGTAATATAACGCAAGAAACAGCAGTAGAACCCGGTGGTGGTAGTACGATTATGTCGTACAGTGGCAACTGTGATACGGATAGTTTTCAATCAAGCCCAGATGCTATGTTCCATTGGAAAAGTATCTCTCAAATCAATGACTATACGCGTGTTGATAGTACCGGTAATAGTTGTGGAGCCAGAACCTCAACGGGTAATCAAGCACCTGTAGCGGATGCGGGTAGTGATCATGTTATTCCTGTAAACACTCCTTTTCTTTTAGAGGGTGAAGCAATCGTTGGTGCTACCTATGCATGGGATCAAGTTGATGCAGGTACAGCATCAGACGTTGATGTAGATGAGGGTGATAATGCCATCATTCGCTCACTGCACCCTATTGCTAATCCCGATCGCTATATACCTCGGTTATCAGACTTATTTACAGGTGGAAATACCGTGGGTGAAATACTCCCACAGACAGTGCGAAATCTAAATTTCTCTTTTGTTGTACGCGATAGCAATGGTGAGGTTGCTAACGATCTTAAGCTTATTTCGACAGAAAATACCGGTACAAGTTTTCAAGTTTTATCACATGATTCTGATGAGACACTTTCTACAGATCAATCAACCAATGTCGTATGGGAAGTCGCTTCAACAACCAATGCACCCATAAATTGTGCAAAAGTTGATATTCAATTATTACGTGTTGATGGCGTTAAAAATGATCTATTGATGGACACGAATAATGATGGAATTGAGACAGTTATCGTACCTATATCGACACCTTCAATGACGAATGCGCGCATTATGATCGCTTGTACTACTCAGCCATTTTTCCAAATATCGGCAGGCAACATTAATATTCAACAAGGTGTGGATAGCACGCCACCGGTGATTACCATTACGGGTTTAAGCACGATAAATGCAATAGAAGGATCAACCTATAATGACGAAGGTGCGACAGCGACGGATAATTTTGATGCTACGGTTGTCGTAACCCCTGTTAGCACGGTAAATACAGCGGTGGTAGGCACATACACAGTTACTTACACCGCCACCGATAATGCAGGTAATACCTCAAC
>CAZSXI010000189.1:0-4796 GCA_964611045.1 uncultured Cocleimonas sp.
CTCACCCAATAATACGCGTTCAGCCCCCGTAGAATCTACTCCAACCCAACAACCACAGAAAACAGAAAAAAGCGCAGAAGAAATTTTGCGTGAAAAACTTAAAGAAGAACTTCGTAGGTTGTTTTAGAGTATTTTGAATATATATAACACTTCGTCTGAAAACCAACTTTTATATTAAAAATTATTATAAAATATCGAGTAATGTTTTGAAATAAACTAATTATAAATATAATATTTTCGAAAACTTTCAAAACCGTTTTAACATTCTGAACACATCCTTCAGATTGATTGTAAATAAAAATAACTGAGTAAGATAATTACCATACCGTGACTACTGCAAATATATCAAAGCAATTAAGTGAATTAGGGCTACCAAGAAATTGGCAGTTGTATATTCTGTTGCATGCATTGTTTTCTATAAGTGTTATGTTTATGGCTAATGACTTTTTACTCAATGTCAGCAATATCATCCTGACTTGGATGGTTTCATTCGCCGTATTATCAGCTTTTAAATATCACAAACATCCGCTATCTCCCTGGGGCTTACTCACAAGTGGTATCGTTTTAATTGGCTTATCCATTACCCTCAAATCACTGATCTATTTTGGGTTGAAAACCGATCTAACTATCATTTCGAGTATTGAACAAGTAGGTATGGTACTTATCAGTCTGTTCGCTTTCTCTTTTTTACTTCGCTTTGAGAATGAATATAAATTACATGGCTTTACAAGTAACTATAGTTTAATTGTCATTTCCGTTCTTTTATTTTTGATCATTACATCACCCCATTCTAGCCATGTATTTTTACTTGAATTACCTTTTATTCAACAACTAAATATCTTTAATCTATTTTTTAGTAGCGTGATTTTATCCATGACAGTGATAAATACCGTTCTTTGCAAAGTAATTTTAATCAAAGATATAATACGAATAATAATGGTGCTATTTCTAAGCGCTCATTTTGGAATGAATGTTTTAAACGATGTCAATATGGTGGATAGCAATACTATTCATTCACGCATATCTTGGAGTTTCTATCAGCTTGCTGGCACCTTTGCCATCGCATTTATATTCTTAGAAAAACTTTCAACGGATTATCATCAAAAAATTGCAATAAGCCTGGGTAATCATTTCATGTGGAGCGCTAGTATTTTAGCCATTGTTACTATTCCACTGGGTATTATCATTCGTGACCGAATGGGATTACCCAATATTTCACCCTTCGCAGTCGGTTCTGCCAGTTTTATATTAAGTAGTATTGTAATTTGGCGTTTTCAAAAACTAATTAAAAATATCAACCAACAACGAGAAACCCTAAAAGCTATTGCTTATACGGATCCATTAACAGGTTTATATAACTATCATGGTTATCTTGAAAAGCTATCCACTAAAAGTATCGATAACCTACTTGTCATTAGCCTCAATGTAGAAGACTTTAAATCTATCAATGAACTTTATGGTAGAGAGTTTGGTGATGAGGTTTTAAAAAGCTTAGCAAAACGCTTAAAGAAAACATCAGGAGTAATTTTAGTCTCACGTACAGGGTCAGATTATTTCCAAGCAGTCTTTAGAACAACGGTAAAAAACATGCCTAGTTTGATTAAGAGAATAAGAAAACATCTAGGAGTTTGGGATACGGTTGATGGTCGCCGTATTGCTGTACCACTCACCTATGGTGCAAGCTATAGCTCAAGCTCTGTCAAGTCAGTGGAGCTCGCAAGACAAGCTGAACAAGCGTTAAAAGCAGCGAGAAATACACATACCGACTTCACTTTATACTCTGAAAGTAAAATGGAAAAAAAGAGCCACGGTAAAGATTTACCACGACATGAATTACGAGAGATTTTACAAAAAGCGGTTGATGATAATTACCTACCTATCCATTTTCAGCCTATTTACGATTTAAAAAGTGGTTCTTTAAAAGCATTAGAGTTACTCATTCGTGTTGAATCTAAAGAACATGGATTACTATTGCCAGGTCAATTCTTAGATCAAGCTAAAGCTTATGGACTATTAACCTCACTCACGCAAGTGTGTATCAATATGGTTGCTAAGTGTTATGAGCAACTACCTGATGTGACCATTAATATAAATGTGCCTCCGTACATGCTAGACAACTCTCAGGTACTTAAAGAATTTATTGTTTGTTTCGAAAAAGCAAACTTACCCATGAATAATTTTTGTATCGAAGTTACTGAAGATGGTGATATACCAACAGATCGTCTGATCCCTGCAATCAACCTACTAAAATCTCAGGGCTTTAAAATTGCCATGGATGATTTTGGTACAGGTTATTCTTCTCTATCTCGCTTGTCTGTATTGCCAGTTGATGTGGTTAAAATTGATCGTAGTCTTTTGCTTGCAGCCTCTGCAGGAAACAAAAGCATCTTAGAAAGCGCAATTTCATTGACTAAACGCTTGGGAGCTTCAACCGTTGTCGAGGGCGTGGAAACACTTGAACAACTTTCATTGATTAGACAGTTAGGCGCTGACTCTATACAAGGATTTTTATTGTCAAAGCCTGTTAAATTCAGCGAGGTACCCCTATTGTCATTGAATGCGGCTGATATTATTCCAGAATTTTAATATCCACCTCCCCCTTTTTTTACCTATTTGTACGTAGAAGGTGCCATTTTTCATATACAAAACAGCAAAAAAAGGGGGAGGTGGCATCATCTAATTATCAGTAGTTACGCGCAATAAGCTATCTTTCCAATTATTTATCTATCTTTTACCTTTTATCACTCGCCCTAAGCACTTATTCCGACCAACTTCATTCTCATACCAGCCTTTATGAAGTTGTCATGGCTCTACTTCGTATGCCACCAAATCCCATCGGCATCTTGTGCCATCCATCTCGCCCAAGTTGGAAGTTGCGCACCATCAGCCCTGTCAAAAACCAATATCAAATACCATCCAACTCGTTTTGGATAATTTCAATAAATGTTTTTCTGGGCTCTCTTCTTTCCATTTTTTTGCATCAGGGGCAAGCCAATGAATGCGCGAAGGCATGAGCTTATCTTTTTTGGTTTTATTGATATAAGCCAAGCGACTCCAATACTTTTTCTTTAACCAATTTCTAAGTTTTTTATAAGTGCTGTTAGCGCGTAGTTGATTTTTACAAGCATCATCCGTGCTTTCGATTCTGATTTCTAAAACACCAGAATACATTGTGTTCTTTTCAAGAACCGTGGGGGTGTATAGAAGTTCGCAATCACCGAGGATAAATTGTTGTGTTAAATTAGCATTTTGCTTAATTTTATCCACATGCTTATTGGCAAACTCAAGGAATTCGACCTCATCTTTGGGGGTCATAAAAAAACGAATTTCAGCGTCCATCACTTTGAACCAAGGTTATTTTATATGCTCTAAGATACCATCTAGTTCATCTAGATTATTATATTCAACGATAAGCTTTCCTTTACCTTTGGTGTTGTATTGGATGTTTACATTAGCGCCCAAGGTTTCTGAGAGTGACTCTTCAAGCTTTATGACTTCCAATGCTTTAGTAGGTGCTTTCTTTTGCACATCATCAGTCGATGATGTTAATTTTTTTACTAGCTTTTCCGTTTCACGTACGGACAGTTGATTTTTAGCAACTTTATGTGCCGTTTCAATTTGTTGCACCCCGCTCAAAGCTAGCAACGCACGTGCATGCCCCATATCAATCTTGCGGGTATCTAACAACTCTTTGGTCTCATCTTCTAAATCTAAAAGGCGCAAAAGATTAGTCACCGCTGTACGCGAACGCCCAACTGACTCTGCTGTTTGTTGATGAGTTAAACCAAAATCACTGATTAAGCGATTCATCGCGATAGCTTCTTCAAGCGCGTTTAAATCTTCGCGCTGAATATTCTCAATCAACGACATGGCTGCCGCTGCTTGATCTGGAATATCTCTTATAATCGCAGGAATGGTATGCAAACCTGCAATCTGTGAAGCTCTCCAACGACGCTCACCTGCAATTAGTTCATAATTACCGGCATCTAAGCGACGTACAACAACAGGCTGAACTAATCCCTGTGCTTTTATGGATTCTGCCAACTCTTGTAAGGCATCGGGGTCGATACTTAAACGTGGCTGATATTCACCTTTACAGATTTTTTCGACAGGTAATTGTTTTAACTCGGTGTCTTTATTGGTTTCTTTGATTGTTGAACTTAGCAACATATCCAAACCGCGACCTAATCCTGGCTTTTTAACCATTTTAAATTCCTATCCTTTTATATTTATGATTAAGCTGCTTTACGCGCTTCTTTTCTTATCATTTCTGCAGCCAGTGCTAAATATGCGAGCGCACCGCTTGAGCGTTTATCGTACATCAATGCAGGTAAACCATGGCTGGGCGCTTCGGCTAATCTTACATTTCTGGGGATTGAAGTATTGTAGAGCTTATCTTCATAAAATTTTGTTAACTGCTTTGAAACATCACGTGATAAATTATTGCGTGGATCATACATGGTGCGCAATACGCCCGTAATTTCTAATCCTGGGTTGGCATTTTTACGGATGGTATCGATAGAGCCGACTAATGCAGATAAGCCTTCAAGCGCGTAATATTCACACTGCATAGGAATCAATACACCGCTTGCTGCAACCAACGCATTCACCGTCAGCATATTTAATGAGGGTGGACAGTCGATAATAATATAGTCGTAGCGCTCTTTAATGCCTGCCAATACATTATGAAGACAAAACTCTCTATCATCCATCTTCATCATTTGAAATTCAGCAATGGTTAAATCTGGCCCACCCGCCAATGCTTCTATATTCGTATTTGGGACTTGTTGTAATGC
>CAZSXI010000190.1:0-1632 GCA_964611045.1 uncultured Cocleimonas sp.
TTTGTGTTATTCCATGGCATTGTAAAACCATTATTGCCACTGTTATTCCAAGGCATGTTGTTGCTCCAACCGCCTGTGTTTCCGTTATTAGCAAAAGAGTTGTTACCTAGGAAGTTGCCAAACGTGTTGCCTGCTGTATTGCCAGTACCGTTACCGCGTGCATCTGCATTGCCGTTTCCTTTTGCATCACCTTGTAAATTGCCTTTTGTAGACAGTTCAGTTTTAGCTTTTGCTTTAAAGTTAATGGTGAAGTCAATTGCGCCGTCAGCATTGCCTGTTGCTTTTCCCCAGCCGTTTGCGTCACCTACTGTGTTTCCGTTAGCGTTGCCCTGTGCATTTGAATTGCCGTAAGCATTTCCTGCTGCGTTGCTGTTTCCTGTGCCGTTGTTGAAACCGTTAAACCAGTTAGCAGATGCTGTACCAGAAAGTGCCATTAGTGCTACAAATGTTGATGTTGTAATAAGAGTTTTCATAAGTTTTACCTAGCGAGTTAGTTAATGAATATAAGAATATGCTTATATTCTAACTTTGTAAAGAATTATTTCTGCTCGACTTCTCTAATCCGTAAATAAGTGGCAAAGCGCGGGATGCCATTTTTTGTTTTTCCTCTGTATTGGTAAGTTATAGTTTGCCCAATAGTGGGAGGATGTTGTCTTTCCACGTCGGTAAAACCAGAACCTATTTTGAATTGTTTACCATTAGGCATTTCTACAAGCATTGCGCCGAGCATTTTTGTGTATTTACCTTTACCTTCTATATGTTTAATGACAATCGCTTCGGCATCTTGGTAGGGCTTTACTTTGAGCAAGTCTCCGTTGCGTTTGCCTTTGTAGTGTGAAGAGCCTTTGTGAAGCATTAAACCCTCTGCACCTGCTTCTGTGATTATTTTTAGTTCTTTCATCAATGTGGAGTGACTGCTAACTTTCCACTGCTTAACCATTTTTATCCATGGCGTGTTGATTTCTTTTATTGTTATCTTTATTACCTTTAAGCGGTTATCAAAACTTGTTGTCAGCTCTGGCATATCAAAAACCATAAACTTTATGTGCTTCCAAGCTTTATCATCAGGTGACTTATCTCGTACGGTGCTAACCACTTGTTCAAACTTTTGGCGAGCAACCCATAGCTCACCGTCTAACTTTACTTTGGGTAAATTTTGAATAAACCATTCTGGCGCGTGGTAGATATTGCCACCACGTGAAACGAATTGCTCTCCATTCCAAATTGCGCGCACACCGTCATATTTTTCACTTACCCAATATTCATTTAAGTTAATCCCTTCGTGATAGACATTTGCTAACATCAAACTTGGTTTAGGCAAATCACGGCTGTAAACCGTACTGGGCATTACAGACATAAAGACAAACAATACCGCTAAGAAGATTTTTTCGATCATATATTTGATTCCACTATGATTAACATCAAAAGTGGACTATACATCAGTATTATAATAAACAGATAGACGTTATAACCCGCTCCCTTTCCTTCGACTACACTCAGGATAAACCGTCGTCCGCTCAGAGAGCTACACTTTAGAGATACACGCATGACTACTGAAAACACCACTGCTGAGCCCGACAACATCCTTGACCTTCCTGTTGGGGAAAATACCATAGAGCTATCTCTTGAAGA
>CAZSXI010000190.1:1732-4791 GCA_964611045.1 uncultured Cocleimonas sp.
AAACCAACTCAATTACAACGCAGTCAGTGGTATTTTCAACGTTATGTTGAACAATTTCCTCGCGGAGGTGAAATTGTTATGTTTGACCGTAGTTGGTACAACAGAGCGATGGTAGAGCCAGTACTTGGTTTTTGTACACCCGAAGAACATGCTACCTTTATGAAAGGTGTAACGGGATTTGAAAAGGATCTAGTTCGCCAAGGAACAATTATCGTCAAAGTCTATTTTAGTGTGACAAAATCAGAACAAGCTCGACGCTTTGAACGACGCAAGACTGACGCCTTACGCCAATGGAAATTATCTGAGGTTGATATTCAGGCACAAGATCATTGGGATGAGTTCACCAATGCAAAATATGAAATGCTAAAACGCTCGCATACTTCATCAGCACCGTGGACAATTGTACGCTCTAACGACAAGCATTTAGCGCGCTTGAATGTGCTCAAGGTTATTTTGAATAGTGTTCCCTATAAACGGATTAACCCCGAGCTGGATTTTATTCCTGATCCTGAAATTGTGGTTTCTGGCGCTAGGGAGATTGAGACAATGGAAGCGGACCGTTTGAAGAAGGGTAAGTTTAAGGCTTAGGATTTTGTGATTTCGCCAACCTCAACCCTTGTCATACCAGCGGTATGCTGGTATCCATCTCAACAATAGCACAAGACCCAAACATGGATTCTGGCATGCGCCAGAATGACGAGGTAACGGGCACGGGAGCTTTACTAAAACTATAAAATACTGGGATATAGATCAGACCAATCAGGGTTTTTTTCTTCGATTGTATTAATTTTCCAATTTCTTTTCCAACTTTTAATCTGCTTTTCCTTATTTATTGCAGATTCCATTGATTCGTGTATTTCATACCAGACCAATAAATGAACATTATATTTTTTAGTAAACCCCTTCACTAAATCACTCTTGTGTTGCCATACCCGCTGAATGAGATCAGAAGTAACACCTGTATATATAGTCCCGTTTTTATTACTTGCTAGAATATAAACTGCGGGCTGTTTCTCTTTCATATTCTCTTTTTATTTTAAATACTCGTCATACCAGCGGATGCTGGTATCCATCTCAACAATAGCACATGACTCGAACATGGATTCTGGCATCCGCCAAAATGACAACTACGGTCAAGTATTAAGATCAACGCATCGCGACACGGTGATTACTACGACCACCCGCATAAACCCACTCAATCAATTTATCGTGCGCGCGTAAAGCACGCTTTCTTGCTCGTGGATCATTATGCAATATTGCCATCGCATAAGTTTTACCATTAGCAGCTTTTACGTAACCTGCAATACTTCGAACATCACGCAGTGTGCCCGTTTTAAAGAAGCCTCTGCCTTGTACTTGGGTGCGCTTTAAACGACCTTTCATTGTGCCGTCAACACCTGCTACTGCCAATGATTTCATGAATATTTGGCGGTAAGGGCTGCGATAAGCATCTATTAATAAATCAGTCACATGAGCAGCACTAATACGTGCTGTTCGGCTTAAGCCTGAGCCATTTTCGATACGTAATTCAGGAAAGTGTAATCCACGTGATGCCAGCCACTGCCCAATAGCATTTGCCCCAGCGCGTGGCGTGCCTTGTCCGCCTTTTTTAGCACCGATGGTTAACAACAATTGGCGAGCCATCACATTGTTACTCTTTTTAATAATGGTAGGTAATATCTCAGCAAGCGTGCGTGAATAAGTGCGTAATAGAGGGCGTGCATTTGCAGGTGCACGACCCATTGCAAAACGTGTATTTAACTTTCCACCCACGTCACGTTTCCACATGGCTTGCATACTACCGTAAATCATTTCGGCTGGACGACTGATAACACGGCTATAACTACGTGTACCACAACGTCTTGAGAATCGTCCACTAAATGTCACGATAGTTTGCCCAGCACGCTTTGATACGCCAATTCTTGGGCGACAGCTACGACTTGATTTACGCATTCTATTTACAATTTTTAAATTATGCGTTGGTGTTGTCGTAGTCACTTTTACCTTTTTACCTACTGTACGAATTTGGAAAGTATTGATACGCTCATTAAATAATAAAGCATCTGGCTGCGCGTTATATTTAGATTGTTTTTTTCCATCAAATGCATGTTGATTTGGAATATTGAAATAACTACTATCAAAAACCACGCGCCCACTTACATTGCGAATACCTTTTTGTTTAATTCCATGGAGCACTTTGCGTAAATCAGCTTTTTTAAATTCAGGCGAACCATAACCTTTAATAATCAAATCACCCTGTAGCGTTCCATTTTTGATTGTGCCCTTTGTGTAAACATCTAATGGCCAGCGATAATTGGGACCTAGCGTACCTAGTGCCGCATAGCCTGTAATAATTTTCATAACCGATGCAGGAACGCGCGACGTTGTTTCTTGATAAGCCAATAAAGGCTTGGGTGAATTCACATCCTGTGCATATGCACTCAAACCGTATTCACGTGTGCCTGTCTCACGAAGCTTTGTCACTATCTCCGCTGGCAACTTTTGAAAAGAAGCTTTTTGTTTGCTCTTTTTGAATGTTGCGTAGCTAGGTTTTGCCGCCACAGCTTTGTTATTTTTCTGTTTTAATTGTGCCTGCTTCCAACGCCATTGATACTGTGCGCGGGTTAATGGTTTCGGTGCTTTTTGAGCACCTTTTTTATTCCAAACTAACTTAGCCGGTGCTGCTGTCACAACTTGCTTTTGTTTTGCAAGTATTACAGGGACTGCTTTTTTGTAATCAAAACGAGGTTGAGGTTTAACTTTCACCAAACCTTTTGCTTTTTGTCCTGCATCCCACTTGGCTTTCCATGCTGCTCGTTGCCTATCTAGTTTACTAAGGGGGGGTTTAGTAGGTGCATTTTTAGTTTCTGCTAGTTTGTTACTCTTTTTTAACAAAGCTTGGTCTTTTTTATACCGAGCTTGATATTGCTCACGCGTGTACTTTGCTTGTTTTTGCGCGAGTGCTAGTGGTGCTTCTTTAGTTTTACTTCGAGTGACACCCAAAATTTCAGCAGCACTCCAAATAGCATCCAATGATTGTAATTTTTCTGCAGCTTGTA
>CAZSXI010000191.1:0-4785 GCA_964611045.1 uncultured Cocleimonas sp.
AGATCATATCCAACAAACTTCTCAAACATCTTCACTTCCATTAAAAAATATCGTGTTGGTCGATCACGGTTCGCCTAGCCCAGAAATAACAGCAGTACGAAATGGTGCAGCAGAAGAAGCGCAAACGATGTTGGGGCAAGCTGTAGAACAAGCAGTGATGGAGCGCAGATCAGGTAAGCAATATGATTTTAATGGTGAGTTGTTAGAAGATTGGTTGATTGCAAAAGCAGAGCAGGGCGTGTCTGGTGAAAAAACCACTGCTATCGTTGCTTTGCTATTCTCCTTGCCGGGTCGTCATGCGGGAGAGGGTGGTGATATTGTGACGATTTGTGATTCGGTGATGCAACGCTATCCAAATTTTAAGATTGGCATTAGTCCGCTAGTGGGCGAGCATCCGCTATTGCTTGAAATATTGGCTGATCGCCTCAATAGTATTCAGGAGTCCTAGCTTAGGCTAGGAAGTGTTTTCTTATATTTACAACATCAAATATCCTTCCTCGCCTAAGCGAGGACTCCTGTTAGGATTGTTTAGTTCCCTCTCCCTAGCTGGGAGAGGGGTTTTTAGATCGGAGTTTCCTTACAATGCGCACATTCCCAATATTCGCAGTCCTCTTTCTAGTCATCCCAATACTAGAGATTTATTTCCTCATAAAAGTAAGCGACATCATTGATGTATTCCCAACCATCATCCTAGTCATCTTAACCGCAGTCATCGGCGCAGGGCTATTACGCCAACAGGGCATATCAACCCTCGCACGTTTACAGCAAAACATGGGGCAGGGGAAAATACCCGCTCAAGAATTAATCGAAGGCGTATTGCTTGCAGTCGGTGGTGCACTTTTAATGACACCAGGGTTTATCACCGACACCATAGGGTTTTTGTGTTTGATTCCGTTTAGTAGGAAGTTTATCGCGCAAGCCATAATGAAACGCTCAGCAGATAAATTTAAGGCAGGAGTAAATGCGCAAATGGGAGGCTTCACCTATGAGTCAACTACCGATAGACCCCCCCACGACCCCAATGTTGTTGAAGGCGAATTTACTGAAGTTGAAGAAAACCCTCAGATCATCAGTCCAATCGATAAGAAATAATAATAAAAAAGCCTTGAAATAATAAAATCCAACCCTATCATTAGCAGTCTCTGAGCGAGAGTGCTAAAAGCAGCCTAAAAGCCCTCATCGCTGAGCCCATTTTTTGATTTGAATTTGATTTATAAGTGTTTAAAACTATTAAGGAGTTACACATGAATATTCGTCCTTTACACGACCGTGTTTTAGTTCGTCCAGAAGAAGAAAAAAAAACCAGCGCAGGTGGCATCATTATTCCTGACAGTGCAAACGGCGAGAAGCCAAACAACGGAGAAGTTATCGCAGCAGGTAACGGTAAAATCACAGATTCTGGCGATGTTCGCGCAATGGATGTAAAAGTTGGCGACACTATTTTATACGGTCAATACGCGGGTACAGCCGTAAAGATTGATGGTGAAGAATTAATCATGATGAAAGAAGAAGATATTCTTGCGGTTCTAGCTTAATCGCTGACTGATAACCCTTTCATACATTAAAAATTTAGAGGAGTAAGAAAATGTCAAAAGAAGTAATATTTGGAGATGACGCACGATCACGTATGGTTGAAGGCGTAAACATCCTAGCAAACGCAGTTAAAGTTACATTAGGTCCAAAAGGACGTAACGTAGTGCTTGAAAAATCTTTCGGCGCGCCAACCATCACAAAAGATGGTGTATCAGTAGCACGTGAAATCGATCTAGAAGATAAGTTCGAAAACATGGGCGCGCAAATGGTTAAAGAAGTTGCGTCTCAAACTAATGATGTAGCAGGCGACGGAACAACGACAGCAACCGTGTTAGCACAAGCAATCGTTCGCGAAGGCATGAAAGCCGTTGCAGCGGGCATGAACCCAATGGATCTTAAGCGCGGTATTGATAAAGCAACAAGAGCCGCGGTTGAGAAGTTACAAGAAATGTCAAAGCCTTGTGCAGACTCAGATGCAATCGCACAGGTTGGTTCAATCTCTGCCAATGCTGACGAAAGCATCGGTGGCATCATTGCAGACGCAATGGACAAAGTTGGTAAAGAAGGCGTAATCACAGTAGAAGAAGGCACAGCGCTTGATAACGAGTTAGACGTTGTAGAAGGTATGCAGTTTGATCGTGGTTACTTATCACCATATTTTGTTAATAACCAAGAAAATATGTCAGCAGAGCTAGACGAGCCTTTCGTTCTTTTACACGACAAGAAAATCTCAAATATCCGTGAATTACTACCAGCCCTTGAAGCCGTAGCAAAAGCAGGTCGTCCTCTACTTATCATCGCAGAAGACATCGAAGGCGAAGCATTAGCAACCTTAGTTGTAAACAATATGCGCGGCATCGTAAAAGTAACGGCTGTTAAAGCCCCAGGCTTTGGTGATCGTCGTAAAGCAATGCTAGAAGACCTTGCCGTCCTAACAGGCGCTAAAGTAATCTCAGAAGAGATCGGTTTAAGCCTAGAAGCAGTAACGGTTGAAGACTTAGGTTCTGCAAAGCGTATTGTAATCGACAAAGAAAACACGGTTATCATTGATGGTGCAGGTAATGCAAAAGACATCAAAACTCGCGTTGATATGATTCGCACACAGTTAGAGACAACCTCATCAGACTACGATAAAGAGAAACTACAAGAACGTGTTGCTAAATTAGCAGGCGGTGTTGCAGTCATCAAAGTAGGCGCAGCAACAGAAGTTGAAATGAAAGAGAAGAAAGCTCGTGTAGAAGACGCACTTCACGCAACCCGCGCAGCGGTAGAAGAAGGCGTAGTAGCAGGTGGTGGTGTAGCGCTAGTACGTGCATTACAAGAAATCTCTGATCTAACAGGTGATAACCAAGACCAAGACATGGGTGTACAAATTGCACTACGTGCGATGGAAGAGCCACTACGTCAAATCTGTACAAACGCAGGTGACGAAGCATCAGTTGTATTAAACGCAGTTAAAAACGGCGCTGGTAGCTTCGGTTACAACGCTCGTACAGGTGAATACGGCGATATGCTAGAGATGGGAATTCTTGATCCCACTAAAGTAACTCGTGCAGCACTTCAAAATGCAGCATCTGTATCAGGTTTGATTATTACGACCGAAGCAATGGTTGCGGATAAGCCAGAGCCAGCTGGCGCTGGTGCACCTGATATGGGTGGTATGGGTGGCGGAATGGGCGGCATGATGTAAAAAGGCATCGCCTTTTTGATTTAAATAGTCTTTTTGTCCAATCTCGGCGTTGGGCATTGAATCTCAGACTCTCACGTACTTATCGTACGCTTCGATCCTGAGATTCAATACCCGCCTTGATCTTGAACAAAAATCCTGCTTTAAATCACTGTCGGATACATTTTATTATATCCATGAAGAGGGACGCATTTTGCGTCCCTTTTTTATTGTTATAAGTAATTTATGCAAGAATACTAAAAGTGAATAAAAAAGTAACGCGGTAAGCCGTATAAAAAATTACGTGTAGGTTGGAAGAGCGAAGCGTCATCCGACATGACCATGTTTGTTCACCCACGAATGCCGGATGACGCTATCGCTCTTCCAGCCTACGTTATGATCTTTCTCCTGCCATTATCTTAATATTTTTCCCGCCCAAATTTTCTGGATACACTCCCTTTTTCACTAAATGGTGAAATGTCGAATACTCCCATTCTTGAACATTTTTAACCAAGCCGTGTTTTACGGGGTTAAAATGTAAATAATCCATGTGATTTTGATAATCTACTTCATCGCGAATGGTGTGCTCCCAAAATCGACGTTGCCAGATACCACGTTCATTACGACCAATTCTTGTTTTTGATTGATACTCTGTTTTGGAGATTGATTTTGAGAATGTCGTTTTAATGGCTCTCCATCGCTCTGAATAATCATCGTCGTCTTTTGGTAACGTCCAAATACAATGCATATGGTCTGGGAGGATTACCCATCCATCAATATGAAAAGGTTTGTTATTTTGGGCTTTGGCAATGGCGCGACGTAATTCGCCGATGTGATCTACTAATAGCGTTTTCTTTCGTTCTAAAAGATTAACAGTGAAAAAATATGTGCCACCAGCAACACGGTTACGACGATAATTTGACATGGGTGGATTTTATTACAGTTGTTGGATGATGCTAACGCTTATCTGACCTACGGCTTCAGTTGGGGCAGCGTAAAATAAAAAGTTCTGTTTTTAAATTAATAGCCACCCCCTCTATTTTTTGCTGTTTTGTAAGATAAAACGATTATTCCTCGCTTAGGAGAGGAGGCTTAACCGCATGGCGAAATTTTAATGAGTTTGCCCTAGAGGGGTGGACTTATAGTGACTTCATTAATCCATCGTGAACTGACTCAGCATCCGTTAATACGCGCTCTTGGGTAACGCGCCAAACACCATCTTCTTCTTGCGTTAACAAAATCTCAACACCCTGCGCGTTGCGCTTTCCATCATTGGCAAGCACGGTTTCAACCGTCTTAAACATGATTTGTGTTTCGTTGGTGGCAAGCATTTTTAAACCGTCATAGCTGACGCTTTTTAGTACGTTGTCTTTAAATTCTTGCTCAGATTGTCTTGCCCAATCGTCGTAGCTAATGCTCTCATAGCCATGCACGCCAGTGACCCTGACTTTTTTAGAGATCAAATTGAAGTGTTCTTCAAATTGTTTATTCGTCGCGGTTAGTGCTGAAGTATCTAGCCATTTTTGTGCGATGCTTGTGGCTGTTTCCTTGTCTTGAATGTTGTCTTTGTTGCTATTTGAAGTACT
>CAZSXI010000192.1:0-4734 GCA_964611045.1 uncultured Cocleimonas sp.
CTATTAATATGTCTAACAGTGTTGGTATTAGCTAAGTCCTTAAAATGAGAGATCTTTACTACTTCTGCGTTATCTAAAATGCGTAGGGTTTGTTTTTTAGTTTTTAATACTCGTCCCATTTTGTTAATTTGTTTGCTGAGTGTTTTTTCAGATTTTAGAGCTATTAACTGCATCGAAATTTCCGTTAATGAATCTGCTTTAGTTGTTTGAAAGTCTTCGATACAAATATCGCCATTATCCATAAGTTTATGAACGCTTTCGCTATTAAAATAAACAATAAGTTCGCTGTTGTTTTTGCTATAAATTGAAATACTTGGTTTAGAGCATTCTAACCATGCATTGATGTATGTATCCATTCTTTTCCCCTATTTTTATTATTAAACTGTTTTGTATTTTAATGATAACGATTATCAATTATAAATCAAGTATTATTTTATAAGTGGTATTCACTTTTCACACAGTCAAAAGTTAGAGTCTTTTTTTATATTGAATGTCACTTCTATCAAGCAAACCAAAATTTCGACTGTCGATACTCGTTGGATCAGTACCCTTAACAAAGTAACGGTTACCTTGAATAGATTTCACTTGCTTAATCATTAAGCCATAAGGTTTTTTGGAGAACACTACAAAATCACCGACTTTGATTTTGCTGAATTTAAAAACTTTAAAACAAACAATTCTCTGCCCCTCTTTTAGATGAGGGTACAGAGAGTTGCCTTCTACTTTAAATATTCGAAACAAATCGAATAAACCTCTTAATCAAGGTCTTATTAAAGTACAGGGTTTACGACATCTTCACCTGGTAGGTACGGCGCTTTAACAACTTTAGTCTCAACACCTTTGATTGCCCAAAAAATCTCAGCAAACTTATTTACTTCAGCAAGAAGCTCCATCGCTTTATCACGTGATGTGTGTTGCTTCGCAGCACCGGCAAGCATCATGATGTTGTGTGTAATGGTGTGAACTTCAGGATGATCTGCAACGTGTGGTGGCTTGATGAAATCTCCCCAAATAATACGAATCTCTTCTTTACACTTAACCGCTTCGCTTTCTTTTACAGCAATATAACGCGCCATATTATTTAAGTAAGCCGCCTCGTCATCGCCTTTTTCCGCCGCATCGATTAGGTCAATCATTCTGATGACAGAAAGTGCCGCGATTTGAGCCGCGCTGGTGTCGTATATGCCACAAGGTACATCACAATGTGCTTTTACAGTATTTAGTTTAAACATGTTACTACTCCTTTATTTTCAATTAGATTTGAATGTGCCGTTAAAACAATGCTACCCCAGAGAGGTTAGTAATGCCAATGGCGATTGATAAAATACCGACTGATGATACTGCGTAACGTAACGTATTTATAGAGCGAATCAGTCGAGAATTAATAAGATAAATAAGATAGCCAAAAAGTAAGAAAACAAGGCTAATACCCAAAATGAAGGCAATCACCATTTCGAAGCCAACCGTTTGATGTGATATTACTGTTAATGTAATGAGCATTCCGCGCAAGCCTCCCACGCCCATTAATAAACCTAGTGATACGAGTAAACTCTTGTCGTGAAGGTGTTCATTCTCATAATATATATGTGTGTGTCTATGGGTGTTTTTACTGTCATCATCATGGTGATGATGGTTATTAATACGGATTTTATTCGTGGCTGCCAAGTAAACGAGGTATAAACCCATTAATAAGATAACGGAGGATGAAATAATATCACCGTATTGCAACAATGTATCACTTGCAAAATATTCAATAACAATCGCCAGTAATAAAAGGGTAACGCCATGACCTACAGCGAAAAGTAAGCTTAGAAGTAATGCTTGTTTTTTCTTTTTTCCAATAGAAAATAAAGCAATTGCACTTAAATGGTCAGGCCCAAGCGCATGCAAAATTCCATAATAAAAAATGATGAGAAGACTGTATTCCATTTAAAAGCTGGGGTTTGTTATTTAAGGCTGTAGAGACTAAATTAAAAAAAGGTATAAATATAGAAACACTTTTATTTTATTAGAATTATGTCAACCAATTAGTGCTATAACCGTTAAGAGTTTAAAAGGCAATAATAGATGAAGAAAAGATGAAGTCATTAACGTTTCAACAATCAAAACATTTAATAGAACGCAGTGGTATTGGGGCTGAATTAGATTTGATTCAAGCTTTTCTGGGTAAGCCAGTTGATGAGGCTGTTTCACAAATAGTATCAAAGCCTAGCAACAGTAAGATTAATCCACCAACATTACTAAAGCCTTCCGTAATGCGAAAAACCAAAAAAACCTTTAGACAAAGTGGTAATAGAAAAAAAGCCAACCAACTCTATAAAAAAGAAAGAAGAGAGTTAGTAAAATGGGGCTTAGAAAATCTCCTAGAGTCAGACAATGCCCTACATGAGCGGATGGTATGGTTTTGGCATAATCATTTTACTTCATCAATTAAAAGCGTTCGGACTGCTGACTGGATGTTGCAACAAGATATTTCAATCAGAAAATATGCTCTGGGTAACTTTGCTGAGTTTTTAAAGATAATGGCGTTTGAGCCTGCCATGCTGATTTATCTTGATGGGAAGTCCAATAAAAAAGGACAGCCCAATGAAAACTTCGCCCGTGAGTTATTAGAGTTATTTACCTTAGGTGAAGGTCATTATTCTGAAGAGGATATTAAGCAAGCTGCGCGCGCATTTACTGGCTGGGGCGTGAATGTTAAAAAGAATAAAGTTATCTTCCGCAAAAAGCTTCACGATACAGGTGTTAAAACTTTTATGGGGCAGACGGGCAATTTTGATGGTGAGGATATTTTAAAGATCCTACTCAAAAACCCTCGCACCGCAGAGTTTATCTGCGAAAAGTTATGGCATGAGTTTGTCAGTATTCAAAAGCCAGAAGTCTCCGTAATAAAAGCATGGGCAAAAGCTTTCCAAGCCTCTAACTACGATATTTCAAAACTGCTTAAAACCATCTTCAATAGCCCCGTTTTCTGGGATGAAAAATTCCGAGGTACACTTATAAAATCCCCCATAGATTTAGTGATTGGTAGTTTGCGAACCTTTGATTTAGAAGATGGAAAGCTTCCACTTTTTGGCATCAGTAAATTATTAAAACGCTTAGGACAAGATTTGTATGCCCCGCCAAATGTCAAAGGCTGGGTGGGTGGTAGGGCATGGATTAATGATGTGAGCTTGCCGATTCGTCAGCGATTTCTACAACGGCTTTTACGTGGTCAAACTGGTGTTAATAAAAAGAAGAAAAGGGGCAAGAGTATGGAGGGCATGATGGCAGAAAACACAAAAAAACAATCAATGGAAATGCCATTACCAAACCTCCCAGACTTACCTGAGAGACAATGGAGTCAGTGGTTATTACCGATTGTATCGGTCACTAGTATCAATACCAAAAACAAACGTAATAGATTGAAAGCAATCGTTCTTGATCCTGCTTATCAACTAAAATAACGGTGATAATAGATAATGAATAACCCAAGAAAAAATCAAAGTATCGATAGAAGACGATTTCTACAATTAATGGCGAGCGCACCGTTATTATCATTCGCACCATCAACGCTCGCACAACAGCAAAACAACAATAAGATTTTATTGCTGGTAGAACTTAAAGGTGGCAACGATGCGTTAAATACACTCGTGCCGTATGAAGACCCAAACTACTATCGCTTACGCCCAAAACTTGGTATTAAAGCCAATCAAGTATTAAAACTGGGTAATGGATTAGGTATGAATCTTGCGATGAAAACCTTGCTCCCTGAATGGCAAGCAGGTGATATGGCATGGGTGCAAGGCATCGGCTATCCACAACCGAACCGTTCTCACTTTCGTTCGATAGAAATATGGGAAACTGCCTCGCAATCAAATCAGTATTTAGATGATGGTTGGGTGGCTCAACTCTATGCTAAGGGAAATAAACAAAAATCTAAGAACCTACAAGGCGTAACAGTAGGCAGTGATGCAGGTCCATTAGAGGGTAATGCGTTTAATGGATTGTTGATGCAAGATAAAGCCAGTTTTTTATCACTCACCAAGCGATTTAAAGCCGTACAGGGTACTACCGCCAATAATGCGTTATCGCATGTTCTCGGCGTTCAAAACAATGTTCATAGCAATGCACAAATTGTAACGGAGAAACTACAAAAGTCACGCGCGACAGGTGTAACCTATCCTAAAAACAAATTTGCTAGGCAATTAGAAACCACCGCACAAATTATTTTAAGTGGCATGAATGTACCCGTCTACAAAGTAGAACTAGGCAGTTTTGATACGCACAACAATCAAGCAAAACGCCATACTAAGTTACTCACTCAACTTTCAGAAGGGTTAGCGGCATTCTCAACCACTATGAAAAAAGCAGGCTTGTGGGATGACGTATTAATCGTCACCTACTCAGAGTTTGGTCGTCGAGTTAACGAAAATAAAAGTGGCGGAACAGACCACGGCACAGCGGCTGCACATTTTGCTCTAGGTGGGCGCGTAAATGGTGGAATTCATGGTGGCTTGATCGGTAAAACCCCAAGTTTGACCGATTTAGATAAAAATGATTTGAAATTCACCACCGATTTTCGCTCTTACTATCACACCATAGCCTCGCAATGGATGGAAATGGATTCCTTATGGGGAAATCAGGTTATTTTACCTCTTATTGAAGCTTAATAGACTGTTTTTACCTTGCCACCCCCCCCAGGGCTAACGCATTAAAAAAATGCTAACAATCAATGATTTATAGTATTAGAAT
>CAZSXI010000193.1:0-4686 GCA_964611045.1 uncultured Cocleimonas sp.
GCTAGGGAGAGGGGTTTAAAGTAGTATTGATAAATTAAGCGCTAGCTTTTAGTGCATCAGCTCTATCTGTCTTCTCCCATGGAAGACCAATATCTTCACGACCAAAGTGACCGTAAGATGCTGTCTGGCGGTAGATAGGCTTCAATAAATCAAGCATGGTAAGAATTCCGTAAGGACGTAAATCGAAGTGTTCGCGAACCAATGCTTCAATTTTATCGTCGCTAATCGTGCCAGTGCCGAAGGTATCAATTGAAATCGAAGTAGGCTCAGCCACACCAATCGCATAAGAAACCTGAATTTCACAACGCTCAGCAAGCCCAGCAGCAACGATATTCTTTGCCACATATCGACCCGCATAAGCTGCAGAACGGTCAACCTTTGATGGGTCTTTACCAGAGAATGCACCGCCACCGTGACGCGCCATTCCACCGTAAGTATCAACAATAATCTTACGACCTGTAAGCCCGCAATCGCCTACTGGACCACCGATAACAAAATTACCTGTGGGATTGATGTGGTATTGCGTATCAGCATTTAGCCATTCAGCAGGAAGTACTGGCTTAATGATTTCTTCCATGACGGCTTCGCGTAAGTCTTCAAGGCTAATGTCGGGATTATGCTGTGTAGAAAGTACCACTGCATCAATAGCAACAGGCTTGTCATTCTCATAACGGAAAGTGACTTGGCTTTTAGCGTCAGGGCGCAAGAAAGGAAGCGTACTGTCTTTCATAAGCTCTGCTTGCTTTGCCACCAAAAGATGAGAGTAAGTAATCGGTGCAGGCATTAATACATTAGTTTCATTACTTGCGTAACCAAACATCAAGCCTTGGTCGCCCGCGCCTTGTGATTCTTTATCGCCACGATCAACACCCATTGCGATATCAGGTGATTGCTGACCTAGTGCGTTAAGTACCGCACAAGATTCGCCATCAAAACCAATTTCAGATGAGTTGTAACCGATGTCGTTAACCACTTCACGCACGATAGCTTCGTAGTCGATCACGGCAGAAGTAGTGACTTCGCCCGCAAGCACAACCATACCTGTTTTAACCAAGGTTTCACAGGCAACACGTGCTTCGGTATCTTGTTCTAGAATTGCATCAAGAATGGCATCAGAGATTTGATCTGCCATTTTATCGGGATGACCCGCTGATACAGACTCGGAAGTAAATAGATGATTCCCAGCCATATTAAGTTCTCCTAAATATTAGCTGAGCGTCGTTGCAGTAGAAAACTGTTTGAGCCTAGCCTAACGGTGTCTTGCTCTAATTAAGAACGAGAGTGTTAGATTGCAACGCTCCTCAAACATTGGGTGGGGGATTCTATACTAAAAATAACTCATTTTGTAGTATTAGGCATGATTAATATTGAAAATAATTTTATGACTATAAATAGATTGTTCTTCATATCCCCAATTAGATGTTGATCATCTAGCTTGTTTCCTACAAAATGTCCGATCCAAATCTTTGCCCCAATTTTATTTTAATAGTCGCTATTGAAATATAAATACACAAAGAACTGGCATCACACAAAAAACAAATAATAGATTCCTATGTTGCTTGCTTGAATACATCTCAGGCTACACAGCAATCTATTATCACAATTTAAACCCTATTAAGGAGAGCTTAATGTCAAATCGTGCAACGCTGGCTAACGCCATACGCGCTCTAACTATGGACGCTGTTCAAATCCCTAATTCTGGTCACCCTGGTGCACCAATGGGAATGGCTGATATAGCAGAAGTACTTTATAACGACTTTATGAATCATAACCCGACTAACCCAGATTGGGCTGATCGTGACCGTTTCATTATGTCTAACGGGCATGGTTCCATGTTGCCTTATTCGGTACTTCATTTAACCGGTTACGATTTATCTACAGATGACCTTAAAGGTTTCCGTAAATTACATTCTAAAACGCCGGGGCATCCTGAGTACGGTTATGCGCCAGGCATCGAGACGACGACGGGTCCACTAGGTCAAGGTATTACAAACGCAGTGGGTTTCGCACTCGCTGAAAAAGTCATGGCGGCACAGTTTAATAAAGACGGTCACGAGATTGTTGATCACAACACTTACGTTTTCTTGGGCGATGGTTGTTTGATGGAAGGCATCTCGCAAGAGGCTATTTCACTGGCAGGCTCTTTTGGTCTTAGCAAGTTGATCTGCTTTTACGATGATAACAATATTTCTATCGATGGTAATGTTGATGGTTGGTTTGTGGATAATACGCCAATGCGTTTTGAAGCATCTAACTGGCACGTACAATCTATCGACGGTCACGATGCTGATGCGATTAAAGCAGCGACTGAAGCGGCAATCGCATCGGATAAGCCTTCATTGATCTGTTGTAAAACAGTGATTGGTAAAGGTATTGGTACGGCGGGTGATAAGAAAGAAGGCGGACACAATATTCACGGTGAAGCACTGGGCGAAGCTGCTCTTGCTGATGCACGTAAAAACATGGGCTGGGAGCATGCTCCATTTGAAATTCCTGCTGATATTTATGCGGGTTGGGATGCTAAAGAAGCGGGTAAAGCAAAAGAAGCCGCTTGGGATGAAAAGTTTGCAGCTTATAAAGAAGCGTTCCCAGCAGAAGCGGCAGAATTTGAGCGTCGTATGTCTGGTGACCTTCCAGCTGATTTTGAAGCACAAGCAAATGCTTTCATCGCAGACGTTAATACTAAAGAAGAGTCTCCAGCAACACGTGTTGCATCTAAGGGCGCTCTAAACGGTTTTGCTCCAATGCTTCCTGAGTTCTTAGGTGGCTCGGCTGACCTTTCTCCATCAAACAATACGTTCAACGATAAATCAGTTCGTATTAATGATGATCACGGTTCTGCTGACATGAACTTTGCAGGTAACTATATTTCTTACGGTGTTCGTGAGTTTGGTATGTCGGCAATCATGAACGGTGTAACGCTTCACGGGGGCTTGATGCCTTACGGCGCGACTTTCTTAATGTTCTCTGAGTACGCACGTAATGCGCTACGCATGGCAGCATTAATGAAGATCCGTACCATCTTTGTTTACACCCACGATTCAATCGGTTTGGGTGAAGATGGTCCAACGCATCAGGCGGTTGAGCAAATTCCAACATTGCGTATGATTCCTAATATGGCAGTATGGAGACCTTGTGATACGGTTGAGACAGCGGTTGCATGGAAAGACGCAATCAAAAATGAAGCACGTCCATCGGTATTAATATTCTCACGCCAGAATCTACCTTTCCAAAAGCGTGATGCAGATCAAATTGCTAGCATCGAAAAAGGGGGTTACATCCTGAAAGATACGGATGGCACACCAGACGTTATCGTTATGGCAACAGGTTCTGAAGTATCTCTTGCGATGGAAGCAGCAGAAGCATCAGATAAGAAAGTTCGCGTAGTTTCAATGCCTTCTGTTGAAGTATTTGAGCAACAAGACGATGCTTACAAAGAGTCTGTTCTTCCTGCGGCGGTTACTGCACGTGTTGCAGTTGAAGCGGCAATTATGGATGGCTGGTGGAAATACGTCGGTATGAATGGCAAAGTGATTGGAATGAGCACCTTCGGTGAGTCTGCTCCAGCACCTGAGCTATTTGAATACTTCGGTATTACAGCAGACGCTGTTTCTAAGGCGATTAACGAAGTAGCATAATTTGACTGCGTAGCTCGCCCCTAATACTCGCCATTCCTGCGTTGGGAAAATAATTACTTGCATCTGCAAGCTCATATTTCCCGCCTTGAACTGACGAGCATTAGGGGCAACCTAAGCACTCAAATAGAATAGAAATATACAAAACAGCAAAAAAGAGGGGGGGTGGACTGTAAAACACCTTTTTATAAGCCATCCCTTTTGTTTTTAGCGATTTTTATACAGTGATCCTTATTTTTCAATAGAGATAAAGATCATAATAAACACTAACTAACCTCCAAAGGAGCTCCTCATGACAACAAAAGTTGGAATTAACGGTTTTGGCCGTATCGGACGCATGGTTTTCCGTGCAATTAAAAAAGACTTCCCAGGTCTTGAAGTAGTCGGCATTAACGACCTACTTGATAACGATTACCTAGCGTATATGCTTAAGTATGATACGGCTCATGGTCGTTTTGACGGTGAAGTAACTGATGTAGATGATACTTCTTTCACAGTTGATGGCACAAAAATCCGTCTTTCTGCTGAGCGTAACCCAGCTGATCTTAAGTGGGGCGACATTGGTGCTGACATCGTTATCGATTGTACTGGCTTCTTCTTAACAACTGAAAGCTGTCAAGCTCACATTGATGCTGGCGCTAAGAAAGTTGTTCAATCAGCACCTGCTAAAGATAGCACTCCAATGTTTGTATACGGCGTAAACCACGCAGAATATGACGGTCAAGCTATCGTTTCTGCGGCATCTTGTACAACTAACTGTCTTGCACCAATCGCTAAAGTTATCAATGATAACTGGGGCTTAAAGCGTGGTTTGATGACAACCGTTCATGCGGCAACAGCAACACAGAAAACAGTAGATGGCCCTTCAATGAAAGATTGGCGCGGTGGTCGTGCAGTATTTGAAAACATCATCCCATCATCAACTGGCGCTGCAAAAGCAGTAGGTATTGTACTTCCTGAGCTAAACGGCAAACTAACAGGCATGGCTTTTCGCATTCCTTCAGTTGACGTTTCAGTAGTTGATTTGACTTGTGAGCTAGATAAGCCAGCA
>CAZSXI010000194.1:0-4678 GCA_964611045.1 uncultured Cocleimonas sp.
GAAGAAGATTAGTGGAAAATAATGCTAGTATTTTAATCAGTTAACTCAATGGGCTCTTTTTACGGGCAAAGGGCATCCTTATTGATTCAGCTTGTGCTCAGCATGCATGAGTTATTCTGGGTTAAAAAATAAAGGGGAAAATCGTGTTAAAAAAATTATCAGTGCTTACGCCATTAATCGTCATGTCTATCAGTATAACGGCATGTTCAGGCGCTAAACAGCCAGTAAGTGTGGCAAGTTCAGAATCTATTGAAACTAAGGTAGAAGTAATACCCGTAGCTTATGAAAAGCGTTCTCCTAAACCAAGACCAGCTAAAATAAAAAAATCACCACATCATGGTTCTTTTGCCAGTAAATTATCAAACGCTGCTCTAGGGCGCTTACGTTCAAACGTTACTTACAATGGAGCGTACATTAAAATTGCATACCCTTGGGGAGATGTTCCTCCCAACATTGGTGTATGTACAGATGTTGTCATTCGCTCTTACCGTAAACTAGGTATAGATTTGCAACAACAAGTTCATCGGGATATGAGTGCTGCGTTCAACTCATACCCTAACCCGCGTAAATGGGGCTTATCTAAACCAGACACAAATATTGATCACCGTCGAGTGTACAACTTGAGAGCATTTTTTGCGCGCCGTGGTGCCAGTTTACCAATTACACGCAACCCTACTAATTATCGCCCAGGTGATTTGGTGACATGGATGGTAGGACCAGATCTTCCGCACATTGGCATCGTGGTTAATAAACCATCAAAAGCTGATCCGCGTCGTATGATGATTGTTCACAATATTGCAGATGGCGTACAGATGGAAGATATTTTGTTTAGATTCCCAATTACAGGGCATTACCGTTATACGCCAAATAAGATGGGTAATATTCCAACAGCAACTTATGCATCTCGCTCAAAATCAAACACAGGCAGCATGAATTATGCACAATTAGTTGCAGCAGCAAATCGCCTTGCAAATGTAAATGTGCCTTCTACAACGGCTAGCGCGCAAAATACTCAAGGTACAATAGATAAAGTAGGCCAGGCAAATGGAGCAGAAGCTGATTCATTGCAGATTGCTACGCTTAATAACGATACGGTTAGGGAATTGTTGAATCAATAGTTTTATCTAGGAGACTGTCCGAGAATAGAACAAGCTACTGCAAATCTGTCTGATTGCACCTATTTTCAGTTCAAATTCGTCAAAGGGAACAACCATTCTCCTCTTTTGAACTAAAAATAGGCACTAATCAGCCAAATTTTCGCTACGCTTGCTATTCTCGGACAGTCTCCTAGACTCTCTAATCCAGCTAAAGCCCGATTTTTCGGGCTTTTTTGTGTCTCTTATCAATGCATTCAAAATACCATTACAAAGTGTAACTTTACATAGAGAGACCTCAGCATAACTCGTGAACGGATAAAAAAGGCTATAAGTTTTCCATATCTCATCCAAAATAACGCGCAGTAGCTCGCTATTACACTTATATTTTGAATAAAATATGAAAAATCATATCTCTTTTTTTTCTCGTCCAGAGTTATGCTGGGGTCTCTTAGAATTGCTATACTAGATGTTTTTTAGACCAAGGATTTGTCATGGCACGTACCCCATCAACCATGTTGGAGCTCGGAACAGCCGCTCCAGATTTCACATTATTAGATCCCGCTACAAATGAGCAGGTTTCATTATCGGGTTTTGTAGGTAAGCCTTTGCTCGTTGCTTTTATTTGTAACCATTGTCCTTATGTCATTCTTATCAAAGAAGCTTTCACAAGATTTGCTAAAGAATATCAAGACAAAGGCATGGCTGTTGTAGCAATTAATGCCAACGATGTTGCTAACTATCCTGATGATAGCCCAGAAAAGATGGTTGAAGATGTGAAAGAGTTTGGTTACACATTTCCTTATCTTTTTGATGATTCACAAGAAGTGGCGCATCAATATCAAGCCGCCTGTACGCCTGATTTTTTCATGTTTGATGCTGATCACAAGCTTTATTATCGCGGTCAATTTGATGATTCTCGCCCAAATACGGATATTGCAGTAACAGGTGCAGATATGATCAGTGCGGCAGATGATTTATTGGCAGGAAAGCCAACACCAGAGCAACAAAAAGCCTCTTTAGGCTGTAATATTAAATGGAAAGAAGGTAATGCACCTGAATATGCTTAAAAGCTAGTATAAATAAGTCCCCACCCCCCTCCTTTTTTGCTGTTTTGTAGTATTTTGAAACCTTTCTACTATTACAAAACGGCAAAAAAGGAGGGGGGTGGACTATTAAATAGCTTATTTTTAAGCTTTTAGACTCTCGTTTAGTGATGTTTCGATCAAGTTAATCAACTTTTCTGCTAGTTTTTGAAAGTTATCTTCAATGCCTAAATTCTTACACTGAGTGACTTCCAAATTTTCATACCCACAGGGGTTTATATTTAGAAAAGGTGAAAGATCCATATCAATGTTAAGGCTTAGCCCGTGTGTGGTGCGCCCTTTTGATACGCGCAAGCCGAGCGCGGCTATTTTTTGTTTATTCACATAAACGCCAGGTGCTTTCTTGTCGCTATAGGCTTCTATTTGGTACTGTGCGAGTAGCTTAACTAAGCAATTTTCTATGAGTGTCACTAGCTGGCGAATGCCGAGTTTACGACGGTGCAAATCTAATAAAAAGTAGATAACCAATTGCCCAGGGCCGTGATAGGTGACTTGCCCACCTCGGTCTACCTTAATGATTGGGATATCCGATTTTTTTAGGATATGAATTTCTTTGCCGTTACGACCAAGCGTATAAACGGGCGGGTGCTCTACGACCCATAATTCATCTGGTGTTTGGCTATCACGTGCTTGTGTGAAATCTTGCATGGCTTGCCAAACGTGTTGATAGTCTTGCTTACCAAGTTGTTTTATTACAAGAAAGGCTTGCTCTAAAGCGCCCAAAGCACAAGCTCACTATCCGTTAAATCTTGGTAGATTGCATCTAATTGTATTTTGTCTTTGGCGTGAATATTAAGTGTCAGACTGACGTACTTACCTGTTTTGCTTACTTTTTGTTTTGTTTCTTCGCTGATAAATTCAGGATCATGCTTTTTTGCAATTTTATCAATAGTGCTATGAAACTCAGGGATGGCAGTACCCATAACTTTCACAGGAAATTCACAAGGGAACTCGATCAGAGATTCTTCTTCTGGCGGGCAGGAACCACTCATTAGTTAAACAACTTTTGAACACTACCCGTGACTTTAGACCAAAAACCACCCGCATCGACAGCATCAAGTGCAAATAAAGGTATTTCGCTGATGATGGTATCGCCATCTTTGAAAATAGCTTTACCAACGATATCGCCTCGTTTAATGGGAGCATCAAGTGTTGTATCTAATTCCATTAAGCCTTTCAGCTTTTCGTAATGCCCTTTTTGAACGGTGATGTAGAAATCTTTCATAAGCCCAGCAGGTACGGTTTTTGTCGTGCCTTTCCAAATACGTGCTTCTGCTAAAACAGAACCTGTGTCATAAAGCTTGTGTGTTTCAAAAAAGCGGAAGCCATACTCTAATAATTCTTGACTGTAGTCGGCACGTTCTTTTTCAGACTTTGTGCCGAGCATGACAGAAATTAGGCGCATTTCATTACGTTTCGATGAAGCAACTAAACAGTAGCCCGCGGATTCTGTATGCCCTGTTTTTACACCATCAACCGTCTTGTCACGCCATAAAAGTTTGTTACGGTTGTATTGTTTTATGCCGTTGTAACTATAAGATTTTTTAGCATGGAGTTTATAGTGTTCAGGAAATTCCTTTATAACAACACGTGTCAACTTGGCAATATCTCTTGCCGTGGTGTAATGATTCTCATCTGGCCAGCCCGTTGCATTCATAAAATTTGTAGAATCCATGCCTAGTTTTTTAGCCCGTTCATTCATGCGTGAAACAAATGCAGTTTCGTTTCCTGCAATGTGTTCTGCCAGTGCTACTGCGGCATCGTTACCTGATTGAATCACCAAGCCTGCAAGCATTCTTTTTAAAGGTACTTTCTTGCCTGCTTCAACAAACATGCGAGAACCTTCCATCTTCCACGCTTTTTCACTGATAAGGACATTGTCTTTTAGACTAATATTACCTTTTTCCAGATCATTGTAGATGACGTAAGCGGTCATCAATTTTGTAATGCTGGCAGGCTCGATCTGCTTGTCTTGATTTTTGGCGGCTAGCTCAATACCACTGTGAAAATCGATGAGTAAATAACTACTCGCCTTAAGATCAGGGCCGACAGGGAACTCATCCGCTGCAAAAGAAGGAGCGACGACAAAAAGAACTGCAACGACAGCGGGTAGTAAAAATTTAATAAAAACGTTCATGGTTGTTTAGAGATCTCTAGTTTTCTACGACTTTAAATTGAGTTAAACCATCGCTGGTTAGGCTGCTGGTTACTCTATCAATGCTTTCTTGCTTTTGATAGGGACCTAAGCGCACCATGTGCAAAAGTTGCCCACTCTTTACTTTTCGAGATTCCATGGCTGCGTTTGGTAATCCGATAGAGGATAAGCGTATAAAGGTATCAAATGCTTGTGGCTGGCTGGTATAGGTACCAACTACAATGTAATAGTTTTTCTTTGAAGCGCTAGCTCTTGCTGCTGGTCGTTGTTGATTGGTTCTGACAGAACTAGCGGGTGCTTTGGGAGTGGAAGCGCTTGCTGGA
>CAZSXI010000195.1:0-4637 GCA_964611045.1 uncultured Cocleimonas sp.
TATTTTTATAGCTAAAATATTTCTGTTTGTGTTTGCCATCAATCATAACGGCTACACGAACACCAATAAATCCACCTTTGTGTTCACCTCTGTCATAAATTTTTAGCATTAAACTATGCTCCGATATTGGGTAACACTTACTTGTAGATAGTCATATTGTAGACGAGGATGCTAGGAATAATGCCTCCGCCCGAATAGCGGGCGGAGGAGGGGAATTGAGCGCGTACTAGCCCATCTCACCCGCATAATCAGCAATACCCAGATTATCACTCACGCCAACCAATTTAGGGCGATTGATTTTATCAAGTTTAAGCACATCGTCCTTGCCTTTGTTATCGAGGATATAACCACGCACCACATCCCACATTAAACGACCTTCTGGCGTGCGGTTTACCGTTGCCCAGCCTGCTAATTTGTAGGTTTTCTTTGGGTCGATAGCATCGCCGTTATCTAGTCGTGCATCAGTGATACGTTTGTATAACTCTTTGCGTGGGTCTAACGTGTAATCTAAACCACCCACACGTACCATATCCCCACCTGATTGTAGGTATGGGTCTGGGTCGAACAGATTGTCTGCGATCTGCTCTAATGTTTCTAGTAATGCCGCGCCTGTGATTTCACTGGTGTAGGTTTCTGCATAGGTCATAGAACACTGGGTCATCACATCTTCCATTGTGATCCAATCGCCTTTTAGGGTTGATGTGCCCCAACGAACACCTGCCGAGAATGAAATATCGGCTTTGTATTCATGGCGAAGTGCATTACATAACACCTGATCCCATGTGCCCATGAAATTACCACGGCGATATAAAGTACGATCAGCGATGGCTAATTTTTCCGTTAGGATTTCATCGTAGGTTTTGCCTAAACGTGATTTATTAACTTTGAATTTTTCATTACGTGCTTCAACGACTTTGTCATCGTATTTCTTGCTACGCATTTGAGAAAGATACGCTTCCATCTCTTTATCGGCTGGCAACCAGTTAGTGAATACGGGTTTCATTGAGTAATTCAGATTGGTCTTTCCATCCGAAACATCAATATCCATCACGCCAACAAACTTGCTGTTAGAGCCAGCATTTGTCACCAAACACGTATTACCGCCTTTGCTTTTAACCGAAAGAGGTTGTGGCATTCCGTCATGCGTGTGACCACCAAAAATTGCGTCAATGCCCGGTACGTTTTCGCCCATTTTCACGTCAACGTCCATGCCGTTGTGCGACAGCATAATCACGGCATCGGGCTTTTCTTCTGCACGAATTTTTTTAACCAAGTTCGCCATATCATCTTCGCGCAAACCGAATGACCAGTCAGGGAAGAATTCAGGTGGGTTAGCATTTGCAGTGCGTGGGAAGGCTTGACCAACCACCGCTATGCGTTTGCCGCCGACTTTTTTCATGACGTAAGGTTGGAAAGCATAACCTTCATCTTCATCAAATAATCCAAGACCGTTATTCTTTTCAACAAGTTCAGCGTAGCTATCATCCATCAAAGAATCTTCTTTAACGCGCACATTCTGCCCGATGAAGTCACCTTTAAATAAAGCCACGTTGCTTAATACTTCTGCTTGGTTGTAGGTGAATTCCCAGTGACCGATCATCACGTCGATGCCCAAAATATTTGAAGCTTCAACCATATCGACACCGCGAGTCCATAATGACGTGCCAGAACCCTGCCACAAATCGCCACCGTCTAGTGATATTGTATTTTCTACTCCACCCGCATCTTTACGCAGGCTATCGAGTAATGTTTTTAGATGGGAATATCCACCCATTTTTCCATACTTTTTTGCGGCATTATAAAAATCAAGATAGGTGTAGGCATAAGCTTCTGGACTGTTTTCTGAAAGATTCATTTTCTCTAACAGCTTTTTACCAACCACATGAGGCGGGCGATCTAAAGCTTCACCCACACCCAAGTTCACATTTGGCTCGCGAAAGTAAACAGGTAATAACTGACCATGAACATCGGTCGTGTGAATTATACGTGCCTGACCTTTCATGGGGAGCTTGTAGTAATCGGTTGGCATTTTTGCCATCTCGCTTGCTTGAGCATTTTGCATCAACCAAGGTAGCGTGCTCGCACCTGCTGTTCCTAGTGCGGCTATTTTTAAAAAGGTACGTTTATTCATTATTGGCATTTCTGTTCTCTCCTTCGATTATTTGTTCTAAGTTTTTATAGGTATTATGTTTTGTTGAGTAAGACACGTAGACTACTGCATTTCTTACATGTTTTATACTAGATTGATTCTATGCCAGTTTTATTCCCAAAAATACTAACAATTATTTTTTATTTGATATTTGTGGGCACGTTTGCTTATTCCGATGTGGTTAAACCCGCGCTGATAGAAATAAATGTCAATAAACAAGGTGAAATTGATGTGGAAATCCGCGCCAGCATCGAAGCATTGCTCACAGGCATCAACAGCCAATATAAAAATACCAACGATGCACCTTATGCAGATGAATACGATGTGTTGCGTAAAATGCAGGATACCGAACTAAGCGTAGAGTTTGAAAAGTTTAAAACTCAGTTTTTAGACTCGGTAAAGCTAACCGATTCCGATAATAAAATAATCCCATTATTGATAAGCAAAGTGAAAATTCCCGAGCCGGGCTATACCAAAGTCCCACGCATTAGCGTTATCAACTTAAAAGGGAATGTGGATTTATCAGCAGAGTCCCTCACTTGGTATTACCCAACGGCATTTGGCGACAACGCCGTGCGTCTACGTCAAGTTGATAAAGAAAAAGAAAAATATCACTGGTCAGAGTGGCAATGGTTGCGCGATGATAAACCCAGCGAGGCACTATCGCTCACCGAAGTCGTTGCGCGCACGCCCATTTATAAAACCATCGGCAACTACATTGTTTATGGGTTTGAACATATTTTGCCAAAAGGCTTAGATCATATTTTATTTATACTAGGGCTGTTTTTATTCTCCACAAAATTCAAACCCTTGATCTGGCAAGTCACCATGTTCACCGTGGCGCACACCATCACTTTAGGCTTGGCAATGAACGGCATTATTGCGTTACCTGCCAATATTGTAGAGCCACTAATCGCATTGTCGATTGCCTACGTGGGCATCGAAAATGTGTTTTCTAAAAAGTTACACAATAGCCGATTGTTATTAGTCTTCGCGTTTGGCTTATTGCACGGTCTAGGCTTTGCCAGTGTACTCGCAGACTTCGGAATGCCCGAAGACGCCTTCACCATTGCATTAATCAGCTTCAATGTAGGCGTAGAATTAGGGCAACTAGCCATAATATTCGTTGCATTCTTACTAGTGGGCTATTGGTTTGGCAAAAAGCGTTGGTATAAACGCCGAGTTACTAATCCTGCCTCAATTATTATTGCTGTGGTTGCTCTCTATTGGTTTTATGAACGTTTAGGAGCGAATTTCACGTAAAAAACGTCTTTTTACTTATCCACCCCCCCTGTTTTATGCCGATTTGTAGTTGAAAGTAACCCTCTACAAATTACAAATCGGCATAAAACAAGGGGGGTGGACTATTAAAAAGGAAAATCTATCCCACGTAACTATGAAGATTTATAATTGAAAAGCACTCTTTTAAAGTAATAACGACTTAATAATGGGAGGGTGGGCTTTGTGGGCTTTAAAACCATTTCAATAGCGGGCTAGTACAGTTGGGGCTTTTTATCCTTATATATTCCACTTAGGGCTTGAATTTTATAAGTTAGCCTTGATAATGCAGGTATTCAAACTAATTTGAACCAATGAACCTTGCTGGAGAAGCGAAATCGTGAGTATTGTAAATTTAACAGACGCATCTTTTGAAGAAGATGTAATTAAAAGTGGCACACCTGTATTAGTGGATTACTGGGCAGAGTGGTGTGGTCCTTGTAAGTCAATCGCGCCAATTTTGGAAGAGATTGCGACAGAGTACGAAGGCAAAGTTATTGTTGGTAAATTAAACATTGATGAGAATGGTGATACACCGCCTAAATACGGCATCCGTGGTATCCCAACATTAATGCTATTTAAAGACGGTGAAGTTGAGGCGACTAAGGTTGGCGCGCTTAATAAATCACAACTTACTGCATTTTTAGATCAGAATATTTAAGTAGAACTCAGTTATTCCAATACCAGTAAGGTGTAAGCCCTCTCTCCCTAGTAGGGAGAGAGTTGGAGAGAGGGTAGAAACTCAAAGATAGCGATATTGTTTGACTTCCTACCCCCTCCCTAACCCTCCCCCTGCTAGGGAGAGGGGACTTTTTTAAACCTGTGAAATTTACGAGAATGACGATGATGTTCAGTTTTTGTGGTCATTGATCTGCAAAGGCTGGACTAATTTTTAAGCACATGATAGCCTTGCACTCAGTTGTTCGCAGCTAATCTCGTTTGTCGCCGTTTCAGGCTAAATTTTTCAATTACTAAAAAACTTTATTTCCCAAAACAAATAAATTAATTTCCTGAATCGCTCAATCCTATTTTTTAGAAAATCACTTTCTAATTTAACTAATCCAATTCTATAAATAAAAATTTAATCTATGAATCTTTCTGAACTGAAACAAAAAGGCCCTTCGGCTATCCTTGAAATTGCAAAAGAAATGGGTGTTGACGGTATGTCACGCGCACGTAAGCAAGATGTTATTTTCGCCATCTTGAAAGC
>CAZSXI010000196.1:0-4630 GCA_964611045.1 uncultured Cocleimonas sp.
AAAGCAACCTTCTTAGAAGTAGAAAAGTCTGTTTTACCACTTCCTAACTTAGGAACAGCATTTACGCTGATAAACTTGGCAGGAATCATCAATGGATTCATACCAGAATCGATCAATGTCTTCTTCAAGTCCTTAGCGGATTCTTCACTGGCGATAAGTAAAATCACTTTTTCACCTTTTTTATCATCAGGGACATTTACCGCGACTAAATCAAGCTCTTCATCACCGAGTGCGCTGCGTATGGTTTCTTCTACAGCGGTGAGGCTGACCATTTCACCCCCTAATTTAGCAAAGCGTGAATAGCGATCCACAATTACGAGAAATCCATCGGGGTCTAAATGACCTTTGTCGCCACTGTGATACCAGCGTTGTCCGTCAATTTCGGTTATCACTTTGGCTGTTTTGTCAGGATCATTTAAGTACCCTTTCATAACCTGTGGGCCACCAATCAAGATCAAACCATCCTCACCTGTATGCAATTCTTTCATGGTGCTTGGGTCTACGATACGGAAGCTGGTACCAGGTAGTGCCATGCCTACTGTACCAAAACGGTTGCCTAGTTGTGGTTTCCAGTAATTTGTATCAAGCTCATCAGGGATGTTTACACTGGCTACAGGTGAGGTTTCAGTCGTTCCATAGCCTTCTAATACAACTTTGTTAAATTTAGCACCAAAGGCATCTCGAATAGCAGGGTTGAGTTTTTCTGCCCCTGCAATAACCATGCGCAGTGATTTCAGCATTAGCGGGTGTACTTTTTTATTCATCGTGTAAAGGCGCAAGAATGTGGATGTGCCAAACAATAAGGTTGCATCATGTCTGGCAACGCCCTTAGCAATGGTCTCCACATCGGTAGGGTCGGGGTGACAGACAATTGGGATGCCTTCAGAGAGTGGCATAAAGGTGGTTGCCAAAAGACCAAATGCATGGAAGGTTGGCAGGGTTGACATAACAACATCGTTCTCACGAGTATTTAGCATATCAGCGACTTGGCGCGAGTTGGTTGCAAGGTTTAGGTGGCTAAGTTCAACGCCTTTGGGTGTGCCTTCGCTTCCGCTAGAGAAGAGGATTGCCGCAGTATCTTCTAAGTCTACGCGTTTGATATATATCCATTGTAGAATTTTTGTCGGAAGTAACATCGCACTAAGAAGTGTGAATAGCATTTTAGCTTTGGGGAGTTCTGCCTTAAAACCTTCAAGATAGATCATTTTAGTATCAGGCAAGATCTCTTTGATCTTTATACCTCGCTCATCCAACTTACGAATAAATTTCTTAGAAGTGTAAACGGTTTTAATCTCCGCACTTTTTACCGAGCCTTGTATGGCTTCGGCGCTTGAGGTGAAGTTGAGGTTAACGGCTGTTTTACCCAAAGCCAAAACTGCCATATTGGTAATTGCGCCACCCACACTGGCAGGTACCAGCAAGCCAATATTTTGTTCGGGGCTTTTCTTTGCTATCAAGCCAGAAAAAGCAAACACGGCAGTGATAAATTTATGGTGGCTGACTGGTTCACCAATAACATCGGTAGCAGCCATGCGAAAACTTAAACGCTTAGCCGTTTTTAACCATGAAACGGGAATCGGATCCAAGGTTTTAGAGTAAGACTGCCAAGAGGTAAATGACATATCAAATACGCGGCGTTTTAGCTGATCTGGCGTAGTGTCTGTAGGCATGGGTTTGCCAAAGGCAACGATAATGTCGCGTTTAAAACCAGATTGTCGTGCTTCTTTCATAAAGCCGCTAGAGCGGGAGAATCGACTTCCCCAGAGCCCGTGAAGATAAAAAGGTACGATCTTGGCTTTTGTTCCTTCGATAGCTCTTTGATAACCGCGTTTAAACTCTGATAATTGTCCGGTACGACTGATTGTTCCTTCTGGGAAGAGACAAACAGCTTTGCCCTCTTTTAGTAAACAGTTGATGGTTTCAATTGATGTGGCGCTACCACCACTGGCAATAGGAATCGCTCCAAATAGTTTTAATACGCCTTTTAAATACCACAGCTCGTAAAAACCACGTTCAATGACAAAGTTAAGCGGGCGTGGGCTGGCAATTTGTACCAATGCCCAGTCGACCCAGCTGATGTGATTGCCCAATAATAAAACCCCGCCCGAATGCGGTAAGTCTTCAAAGCCTAGTACTTTTATGCGATAACGTGCTGCAAACATACGTGCGATTACAAAACGTAGTAAAGACTCAGGGATTTTTAAGATGGTATAAATACTTCCCAATACTGCAATACCAAACAAGCTCCATAAGGTAACGGTGCTATCAAACTGCAGGTAAGCAAAGAGACTGGTAATCACTAAAAATAGCAACATCACACCGAATTGAATCAGATTCTTTGAGGCCAGTATTCGACCGAGCTGATTGTTCTTTGCGTGGTATTGAATTAAGGCATTGAGCGGAACGATAAAAAAACCACCCATAACCCCAAGGAATAAAAAGTTAGCGGCTTGCCATAATGAAGAATCAAAAACACGAATCAGTATCAATGAAATAGTAACGCCAATAGCACCAACAGGAACCAACCCCGATTCAATATGATTGCGTGAAACATGCCCTGCGGTTATAGAACCAATAATTAGCCCTAACCCCGAAAACATGAGCAAGCTTTTAAGTGCATTGGTATGCGATAGGTTCAAATGCGCTTGCGCATAAGCAGGGTAGGCTAATATAAGCACTTGAATAATTGCCCAAAATACAGCTAAGCCAAGTATAGAAAGCCAAATATAGGGGTGTCGTTTAATGATCTTTAGTGTGCGTGCCTGAGTTCTACCGTGAAGATATTCTTTACGACGAAAGCTCATTTTTTCTCTGGCTTTTGTGATTTGTGGTAATTGATAAGCGATAACCAACTCAATGATTGAGAGAATGATTAATAGCCATCCAACAGGAGCAATAGTTTTGAGAATATTACTAGGTTCTCCTGATAAAACAGCACTGTCTTTTATCAAGGTTTCAAATAACCAGTAGAACACTGCAATACCCAATAAAATGCCCAGTACAGTGGCGACTTGTAATAAGCCATTGGCTTGGGTTAAGCGACGATCACCCACTAGCTCTTTTAAATAACCATATTTAGCAGGAGAATAAAAGGCACTTTGAGCCGCGAGCAAGAAAGTCATGCCCATAGCAATCCAAAACCAACCTTGATAATAGCTCAGGGTAATCAATATGCTAATGCCTACAGCTGCCCACGCGCTATAACGCATAACTTTGTCTTTTGGGTGTTTATCAGAGAAGAAGCCAGCGGGCGTAAATAAAAGAATAAAAGGCAGTAAAAATAGGCCGATTGCGATGGCGCTATTAATGAGTAAATCTGCACCCTTAAAACTCTTAAACAGAGTTTCTTGCATAACAATAATATGACCAAGATCAACAAATACATTAAGAAAAGCGATAACTAAAAAGGTAAAAAGTCCCGTTACTTTTAATGCATTCTTCATGTGTTTTCCTTGAGGTTTTTTTAGGGGGGTATTTATTATTTAATAAGTTTAGCATGGTTTTCTGAAACTGTTTTTCACGACTTCTACAGCATCGCTTTTAAGGAGTCTTTGGATAACGTTCACTGATTTATTTTTGTTCAGCTTAAGTTTAGGCTGGCTGATGTAAAGTCGGGAAAATATCAATGGTTGCAAATAGTGTCTCATAAGTCATTTTGCGATCAAGTATTACAAGAGAGACCTTTGCACGAAAGATATGACGGATTAAAAATGCTTGAATTCCCTCTGTTTTCCTTAAAAGCTTGGTCAATAGCCATGCTATTAACCGCATTTTTAAGAAAAATAGAGAAAATTACACTATTTTCACTCTCACCATACTCTCGTGCAAAGGTCTCAAGAATATGAAAAAAAATAAAAAGGGGAGAGTGTTTCATGGGAGATATTATAGGTTCAATGGGGATTATGGCCATTCCTTTGGTTCTTAGTTCTATCGTTGCGATAGTGGTTATTTTAAATTTATTTCTTACTCTTAAGAGAAGCAAAGTTATTCCTGAGGGAATAACGGAGACAGCTCAAAAATTGGCTAGATCAGGAAAAGTTACTAGTGCTCATATAGAAAAAATTCGTGAAGGTTCTCTATTAGGTCGTGTATTGGCAACAGGCTTAGAAAACCTAGGTCAACCACGTCATTTGATAAAAGAGAATATAGAAGAGTCTGGTAGACATGTTATTCATTCAATGGATAAGTATATGACAACATTAGGCACAGTAGCTGCTATTGCTCCTTTGTTAGGTCTGCTGGGTACGGTTGTTGGTATGATAGAAGTCTTTAGCGTAATAACAGCTCAAGGCGTTGGAAGCCCGACGGAATTGGCTGGCGGTATTTCAAAAGCATTAATTACAACAGCGGCAGGTATTATCATCGCTGTTCCAGCATTAATTTTTCATCGCTTTTTTCGTGGAAAGATTAATGACTATGCAATTGAAATGGAAAAGAAGGCAATTATGTTGATTAGCGCTACTCAAGCTACCAAGCCAACACCAGCTCCTGCAGGTCGCGCTGCACCTCAATCACAAGTAAGAAGAGCAGCTTCGCAAGGTCAAGTGGTGGCTTAGATGAATTTTAGAAAAGGGTTAAGCGATGAGGTGGAGGTTAATCTTACGCCATTGATAGATGTGGTTTTTTTGTT
>CAZSXI010000197.1:0-4620 GCA_964611045.1 uncultured Cocleimonas sp.
CCGAGGCTTATCCCTAGCACAAAGGCTATTATTGCTAGCGGTAATATAATTTTCATCGTTGTTCGCCTAATTATTCGTAAATTTATGCCTACAGAGTATACAGGAGAGTTTGTTGCTCGACTTCTATTGATAAACTTTTCTCTAAAAAATTTAGAATTACATGAGTCTATACCCATATTATTATCGTTGTTGTTATATGGAATTGCTTTTTTATGTAAGTATAAAGGCAATAATTCAAATAAAGTTGTAAAAAGTATCAACAGTACAAACTCTTATTAGCGGAAGAGACATTTAATTAACCGATCCAAAGAGAGGTATTTATGTCAGTTTCAACAGCAGGTCACAGTAATATAGGTAGTAATCAGAACAGTGAAAGTGAAAGTCATACTAACACTCAACAATCTAGTAATTTTGAAGTACGAAAAATAGACAGAGATGCACCTAGCCGATGGCTAATGAAAGGTATTGATGATTTCAAAGTTTCTAATATAAACAGCCTTCTCTACGGGCTAATATTTGCTATTGCTGGTGGCATTACCATCTGGTTTACACGTGGTAATCCCTATCTTGTTATGGCAATTATCACAGGTTTCTATCTTGTAGGCCCACCTGTAGCAGCAGGTCTTTATGATATGAGCCAGCGTATCGAAAGAGGTGAATCTCCATCCTTGCTACATGCGGTTTCTGTATTAGGTAGAAATACACGTAGTTTACTGGGGCTTACACTGATACTGGGCGTTCTAATGGTCGTATGGACAGGCGTTGCTACGCTGATCACTAATGCCTTTTTGGGTGGCGAAGGTTCTGGAGTGACGAGCTTGTTCACAGGTGAACTATCAATACCCTTTTATGGTGTTTTATTGATTGGCGGCATTCTTTTGGCTCTACTTGCCTCTGCCATCGCAATCATATTTTTACCTCTGCTTAATAACAAGCAGATGGATACCGTTACTGTCTTAGTCATACTCGGTTTAATTATGCTCGCATGGGTACGCGCAATGGTGTTAGCCATCAATGCATTTTTAGATAATTCTAGCGCCATATCAAGCGGCTGGAATGAAATGATGAATAACCCACAATTTTTAAGCTTTCTAGGTGTGTTTTTGGTCGTTGGTCTGTTGTTCGCTGGCTTGGCATTTACACTAAGTGTGATCGCTGTTCCTTTGATTATTCACCGCCGAGTAGGTGTGATGGTAGCAATTTCAACCAGTATCGAAGCAGTAAAGAAGAATCCTCTCCCGATGTTCCGCTGGGCTGCAACAATTGCCGTACTAATCGCCGTAGGTTTAGGGTTGTTCTTTGTTGGGCTAGCAGTTGCACTACCAATTATTGGGCATGCAAGCTGGCATGCTTATCGTGAAGTAATTGTGGATAAAAGTTAAAATCTAGAAACAAAAAAGCCCTTTTGATTTTTCATCACAAGGGCTTTTTTGTAATAACTTTCAAAGTGCGCTTATTTCAGTTTTCCTTTCATATAAGGGAAAACCGGCAAGTCACATTCATCAGCTGTCATAATTCTATCATCAACAACTAGCTCTCTATAAGCGTGCCAACTTGCGTGACCAACTATTGGTAATGTGATTGCAACACCGATGAAAGCAAATGCAAAACCTAGACCTATTAGAGCAACAATGGCGAAAGCCCAAGTTAGCATAACCACTGGATTCTTTTTTACGGCTCTAACACTGGTTACCATGGCTGTAACAACATCTGCCTTTCTGTGTGTCATCAAAGGAATTGAAATAACACTTAATGAAAAACTAACTACGGCAAAGAACAAACCAACAACACCCATAATTGCGACGAAAGGTATGATTTGTTTATTAGCCATCATAGTAGCTAATATATCACCAGAGATTATCATCCCACCAAAATAAACCGCAAACAACGCGGCTGTAATAATCGTCCAAAATACAATTAACATTCCCATAACGATTGAGAAACCAATAATGCCCACTGGGTTGTAACACATTGCCCTACAGCCTTCGTTAAAACTTGGTTTGACACCAGCTTCAATATGTCGGCTCATGCAAAAAAGACCTACCGCAACAATAGGTCCCGCAAGATAAAAAATCGTAACCATGCCAAGGGTATAAACAGGATTTTTATACGTTAGCCAGATCAATAATAAACCGATGGCTGCGAATAAAATTCCATAACTTAAACTAAGCATCGGAGATACTTTAAAATCTGCAATACCTTTACCCAACCAACGCATTGGCGCACTGCTATCGAGCTTCCTAATTTCAATTTTCTGAGAATAATCAAACTCTTCTTCTTCATGAAGTATGTCTTGCTGAGCTACTGCCATATCCAAATCTCCTAGTGATGAATGAATTATTATTGTTATCTACGTACTCTCAAAAATAATAAAGTATCTATTAAGCATACACCTGAGTTACAACTTTATTAAAACACTTATCCCCTTAATCTTGATAAATGTCAAATCAAAAAGACTATAAACGGTTCAATTTGAACGATAAATAGAAACCTATAAATTTAGTACACAAATTAAGCATGTTAAATGATACAGTTTTGAGAAGTGATTTGAGTGTAACACCGCAGAAAGCGGTTAGGAAAAAAATATTTTAAAATCAGTATATTAGAAGATTATTACATAATGTTTTTAATGTTAACTATTCACACTTAGGGCAAACTGTACGACACCCCATACTGCAATAATAAACAGCAATGTCATTATTATTCCCACTATGATAAAAGGCGTAGCACTATTTTTAGAGAAATCTTCCTCAAGATTTTTCTTTTTTTGTACACCTATCATCGCAGACATAACACTTTTAATGACGCGTAAATATTCCATAAAACCTTCTAAGCTAGCCGTATTAATTAACCCTAATTAAATAACTTAATTAGATAATTCTAAATAAGTAGTAATGATCAATCAATAGAACAATAAACAGTATCATCAAGTAGTTAATGGAATACCCAAACGTCTTCATAGGCAACTGTTTATCTTCAGGTAATCTCAACATTTGAACTGCAAAATAAAGAAATCCAAGCCCTAGCAACATAGCCCCAACCAGGTAAATTAAGCCACTCATGCCCACCAAGTATGGGATAACCGTGATGACTACCAATAAGATTGTATAAAGAAGAATCTGAATGCGGGTAAAATAGTGTCCATGTGTTACAGGGAGCATTGGAATATTTACTTTTGCATATTCTTTTTTACGATGAATAGCTAACGCCCAAAAATGTGGTGGTGTCCAAATAAAAATAATTAAAAATAACAATAATGCACCCAACTCGATTGAGTTAGTAATGGCCGTCCAGCCTAACAAAGGAGGAGCAGCACCTGCGGCACCACCTATAACGATATTTTGTGGCGTAGCTCTTTTTAAATACATCGTATAAAAAACAGCATAACCAATCAATGCCAACAAGGTTAGTACTGCTGTCAAAATATTTACGCCGATGGCCAAAATACCTATACCTATTACACCAATCACAATACCAAAAGTTAATGCGGTTTTTGATGAAATCTTACCATCGGGTAAGGGTCTTTTATGTGTTCTTGCCATTTCATTATCGATCTTTTGATCAATCACATGATTAAAAACAGCCGCTGATGAGGAAGCAAGCGCGATACCAATTGATGCCAATATTACTAAATGGATGGGAGGAAGACCTGGTACTGCCAAAAACATACCAACAACCGCTGTTAGCATGATCAATGCTACAACCTTGACTTTACAGAGTGTTAAAAAATCAGCTACTGTTGATGTGGATGTCTCGCTAGTAGTCATATGCTTAGCCGTATTTAAGTTGTGTAGCCATATCAATAGCGTTATCCAAGATGAGAATATTTAAGGAGTTTTAGTAAATCTTTAATCATTTTCTTAATATCTGGGCTCACTTGAGGGTAGTACATCATTAAATTCCCAAGTGGATCCAAAAGATAAACTGGCGTCTTCTCCAATTCTGGAAATTGCTTTAAAAATTCTGAAGATGTCATATCAACATGTGCTAAGACTAGATCAGGGTTGTCTTTTATTGATATCAATGCACCTACTTCTTGCTTAGAAACCAAAACAGTCCGTACACGACGCATCTGTTCATTCATTAGTAGCCTAACGCGTTTGATTAACATTAATCGATCTAAACAGGCTTGATCGCAAATATCTGGCTCGATATACAACATCGTCCATTTGTTAGTTAAGGTTTTTTCCTTATCTGCCTCTTTATCTCCCTGCATTAAATCATGCAGCTGAGCAGGAAAGGCCGGTTGAATTAAAGTACCGTAATTAACTGCCCCTTTTTCAAAACCTAATCTCTCCAGATTAAAAAAAAGCAATGTACCCAATAAAATTGGAGCTACAAAAACAGCAATAAGCCACAAAAATGATTTCTTTCCAGCATCCATCAACTAAAACCCAATAAAAAAGTGCACATCATCATATAACAAAAAAAGTATAAAGCGCTATGACTTAAAAAACTTATGGTTAATTACTATCATCGTCAACAGCAACGATGCAACCAAAAAGTTGTGCTATATAACAATCACAAGCGATAGAGCAAAAAATACATTCAAATACCCTAGGGGATCTCTGATTAAGTCCAATAAATTCTGGCAACGCCAAGTTTCCAAGTTCGAGACAT
>CAZSXI010000198.1:0-4612 GCA_964611045.1 uncultured Cocleimonas sp.
AAAGCTTCGCGCAAAAATGCCAAACCTAATCCAAGCAATAAACCAGAAAGCAAACCCAATGCGATATTCATTTTAGGCTTAGGACGGTAACGCTGAAAAGGTGCAACCGCTGGCTCTACTATACTGATACTGCTAGTGCTTGCTGCTGATGCTACATTGACTTCCTCTAAACGCTGTAGCAACTGGTTAAATAGCTTGCCGTTTGTATCAACTTCGCGCTTTAGCGTATTGTAATCCAAGCTACTATCTTGCAAGTTATGCATTTTAGTGTTGAATTTTTTTAATTCAGAGCGAATACGCGTCTCTTGATTTTTAGCGGCTAAAAAGTCAGCCTCCATTGAACTTTGGATATTCACCATTTCTCTATTGAGCTTGCTCCTTGCATTACCAATCTGCTGATTTAAACGCTGCATATCAGGATAGTTTGGCTTAAAGGTTTTTAGCATTTCTTGATAATCACCTTCAAGGGTTACCAGCCTTGCTTTCAGGCTTGTAATCACTGGATTAGTTAGAACGGTTGAGACGCTACCGACTCTTTTCATTTGCACATACAAACTTTCTGCTTGAATTCTTCTGTTTTCAGCGTCAACTAGCGCAGCATCCAGTGCTTCAAAATTCTTCACATGGCGTGTTTGCTTATCATCAAAAGACAATATGCCTTTATCGTTGGCATATTTCACCAAAGCTTCTTCTGATGCACGTAAACGCTCACGAGTTTCGGCTAACTGCTTCGTTAATATCTCTTTAGCGTACTCCCCTGTTTCACTTTTCGTTTCAATTTGAATTTTAATAAAATTATTAATCAATGATGTAACAACATTTTTAGCATTTTCAGCAGAAGGCCCTTCATAAACCACTTCCACCAAATGTGTCCCTTCTATTGGTTGCACCAATAGACCTTCTTGAAAAAGTTCGTTGTAATCAATGGGTACTACCACCTTATTATTTAACTTAGAGGTAATACCTAATGCTTTCATAAGACCAGAAACAGACAGTAGATTTTCTTCTTTTTGGGGTGCTAGCACATTCTGTAGATTTAACTCTTCAATAACTTTATTAGACAGCGATCGACTCTTTAACATTTCATAACGTGTTCGGAAGAAAGGGTCTTTATCTACATCAAATACACCTGTTGATCTTGATAAATCACCACCGTCAAATATCATTGCTCCTTCACGCTCTATCTGAACTAATGCATTAGCGCGATATGATGGTGGCGTAGATAATGTATATAGCAGTGCCAAGCCAACCATAAGCATCACTGGTAAAATAATGCTCCACTTACGTCGTTTAAGAATTGCCAAAATATCATGAATTCTCAATTCTTTATCGTGAGGTGACGGTAATACAGGTATCTGCGCGGGAACTGCTGCCATTACGGACACTAACTGCCCATCGACTATTGTTTGTGTTTGCGATAGATTAGAATTATTTTGTTTTACTAAAGCTGACATGAATGTCTTCCTGATAAAGATTTTATAGGCACATTATCCTAACTGCTTAATTTTTTAGCAAAGTCCGTGCGACTAAAGCACTCAGTTTACATGACAAACGGATAACACCTTATTAAAAGGAGATAAATGGTTGTTTCCCTATTTTTAACAACAGACAGCATCCACTTTCTCTCGCCGAGTTTCAGTAATAACATTACTGTTCATCTGACTAAAATTTACTCACTTTTCTTTTCACCGTACAATCGTACGAGGAAAAAATATTTTAAAATAAACCCGAAACTTCAATGAATAATACCAACCCTGCATACTCCGTATTTACACCCAATCAAATACCTACGGATAAATCCGACCTCATCACTAAAATAACACTCTCAATAACGCTACTGTTTATTTTTTTGGTTCCTTTTGCTGATGGGATATGGGATGGCTTACCTCGCGTTTCAGCAACCTTGGCGATTGGCTTTTCATTAATTTTATTTTTAATACACGGCACACATCGAAACTATAATTTATTCCATCTGTTCAGTGTTCTTTACATCGCATGGCAACTGATCAGCCTGATGTGGACACCCGATTTCGAATGGGGGAAAACCGTTGCGATCACATCGGTACAACTACTTTTACTGGCGTTTCTTTTAACGTTTGTATTCAACAATAAAAAGAAAATTCTCTGGGCATATCAGGCTTATGTATTGGGTAATATGACAGGCTCTAGTATTATTATCTCAAATTACTTACAGGGTATTCAATCGCCCTACTACAATCGCTATGGTATTCAGAATATTGAGACAGATATGCTCTCTGTATTTCTGGCTCTCTCCATACCGATGGCGGCTTACTTAGCGACAAAACATCAAAGTAAACTACTTAAATTAATTAACTTAATAGCAATCCCCTTAGTCTTTTATGCCATTTTTCTTACAGGCACACGTACAGGTTCTATTGTAGGCATAGTAGGTGTTATTTATTGGCTGTTTACCCATAGAAAAGCCTCACTCTCCATTAAAGCAACCATCGCTTTCGTAATGGTTGCGTCTGTGATTGCTATATTCAGTTTTGCGCCAAAACACTCCGTTGATAGAATATTTTCTACGGGTAAGTCTATTACATCAGGAACACTTAACTACCGTTCAGTCATTTGGGCAGGTTCTCTCAATCAGTGGAGAAGTACCCCCATTATCGGGACTGGGCTTGGTGGTTTAGGCTTTGCGCTAAGCAAAGAAAACATCAACTTTAATGGTGCTCACAACGCGTTTATACACAATCTTACTGAAAATGGTGTTATCGGTCTGTTACTGTATCTAGGGATGATTTTGTCAATTTTATTTTATATATTGCAAACCCCCACAGACGAGAAAGCCTTCATGCTAGCCTTGTTGTTAGCACTCATGCTCAGTCAACTAACGCTACATACACATACAGAAAAAATCACATGGATAGTCTTTAGTTTATTGGCGGCCCATGCCAGTCGATTTGCTTTGGAAAAAGAATAACGCAGTTACAGGAAGCTCTGATTAAGGACGAACCCCTTAAGCTGTAACGTCCAATCCTAATTCTTGTAAGAAATCCTTTTCTATAAATAATGGCTTAACCATATAAACGTCTTTATCATTCTTTTCATTATGCTTAGAAATCACTTTTTGTAAAACATTGAACACAACATCCTTACTTATCCCCCCCCCTACAATATACGTATCATAAAAAAGTATGTTATCGCCTATTGTAGTGATTAATTCATTGAGATTGCTATTCCAGTGTTTCTTGCTCGAAACTGAAACCCAGCTATAAAAAACCAGCGCATCGTCTTGCACTAACGTGTATAAAAAATCACCGCGTTCAAAGTTTTTAAGCGATGAGAACACCACTTCACTTCGCTTTTTATGCCCATTACTTTCTTTGTAAAGCAAAAGATCATCAAACTTTTGACAAGCAACTTCAATCTTACTTACGCTCTGGTCTTTCGACGTAAATTTAAGTAGTTCATATTCGTTATTTGCATTCTTTCTAAACTCATTTACTCTCTTTTTAAGGTTTGTTTTAAAGCCAATAATATCTCTGTACGAATACTTCTCTTTTACTTTATTTTTCACATAAGTAATCGTATCGTTCTTATATTTTGATACTTTACTAAAGCAGAAAACAGGTTTTGTTAGCGTAATGTGCTTATTACAAAAGCGTTCTTTATACGGATCGCCACCAGGACTTAAATCTAACGTTTTAAAACCTTCATTGGTAATAAAATCAATCAATTCGATAAGAAATACATTTCCAGGAGAATGCGCGCCTTGTACTGGGTTATAAGTAAACAGACCAATAATCACCGTATCATCCGAGCAAAAACCAAAATTGCATGCCAAAAACTCATCACCCTGCCACAGCACAGTAAAGTGAACACCGCCTGATCCATCTAAGTGATCCAAATGCCAGTTTTCTTTATTACTGTTCTCACCCACAAACGGCATATTGTCGTAGACTGCTAAGTTTCTAAAATTTGAGATTTTCTTCAAATCACCAAAGACTTCTTTAGCACGGGCTGAATCAGTAATGCGTTCTATTTTTAAATCACCAACACGTTTAAGACGGTTAATTTTTGATTTTGTCGATTTGCTCTTTTTGATTTTGGCAATTCTATCCGTGTCGCTTAAATCATAAACGGGCAATTCACAGTGACCTAAATTAACATAGATACCCTGTGCTGTTAGTTTTTCAGATTGCAACCAGTCGGTATTGGCGTGTGGTGGCAACCAACCCCAATCCCATTTTGAGAGATTACATTCTTGCTTTAATAAAATGAGGCTTTGGACGAGAAAGTCTTCTTCAATCTCTTGCTTAACAATCCAGCCATTGTATTCCGCCTGACCATGTCCTGCGTGCGAAAGTCCGCCATCATCCAATGAAATAGCTAAAGGCAAAATACCAACGATATTTTCATAGTCGCCAGTCGCTACAACCATTAAAGGATCATATTGATCTTGATAAGCTTGATACCACGAGACAACCAAATCAGGCTCTTGAATTAAAGTGAATTCTTTAGATGCTTTTGCGAGTGATTTCCACTCTGCGATAAAGCTATCATCTTTGATGATTGCTAAGGATTCATCCCTGCGGAGAATTTTTAAATTCATTTATAAGCCTGTTTTTACTGATTATTTTAATAT
>CAZSXI010000199.1:0-4610 GCA_964611045.1 uncultured Cocleimonas sp.
CCTGCGGTTGAGGCGGGTGAAAAATTAGGTTTTTTACCGGGTGACTTATCCCAAAAAGTAGACCCTTATTTACGCCCAATGTACGACGCATTGTATGAAATGCTAGGCTTTGAAAAAGTCGATAAACTCATCGAAAAAAATGTGATTGAAGTTGCACCTCTGGCATATATGCGTGGTCGTACTTTAAATGATTCATTTATTATTATGGATGAAGCTCAAAACACCACGGTAGAGCAGATGAAAATGTTCTTAACGCGTTTGGGCTTTGGTTCTACTGTAGTTGTTACGGGTGATATTACGCAGATTGATTTACCCCGTGAACAATTATCAGGTTTAAAGCACGTCATCGGTATTTTGCAAGATGTGAAAGAAATTCGTTTTAGTTTTTTTGAATCAAAAGACGTGGTGAGGCACTCCTTGGTACAACGTATTGTTGAAGTGTATGCAGATCATGAGAAAAGTTTAGAAGATAATGGTTGAGCTAGAGCTTCAAAATCCTTACGATTTTGATACAATCCCTGATGAAGACGACCTGCAAAAGTGGTCAAATATTGCACTGCAACAATCGCAGAATGAAAACCCTGTAAGCCTTGTTATTCGTGTGGTGGATGAAGAAGAGGGTGTTGAATTAAATCATAACTACCGTCAAAAAAAATCAGCGACCAATGTGCTATCGTTTCCTTATGAAGTGCCAGAATATGCTACTGATATTCCTGAATTACAGGATGAATATGCACGCCAACATTTAGGTGATTTAGTCCTTTGTGAAAAAGTTGTAATCGACGAAGCTAAGGCGCAAAATAAACCCTTAGAGCAACATTGGGCGCATTTGATTATTCATGGCATTTTGCATCTGCAAGGTTACGACCACATTAAAGATGATGATGCTATAAAAATGGAATCATTAGAAATCGAAATACTGGAGAGTTTAGGGTTTGATAACCCCTACGAGTTAATAAACGAATGAAAGAGCAGGAAAGTAACAGTAAGCCACGACCGTGGTTTCAACGCTGGATAAGAAGCACAATAGACACGAGTGTGAATAATCGTGAAGAGTTAATCGTTGAGCTTCGCCAATCTCAAAATAATAATATAATCTCCTCAGAATCGCTCGGCATGATTGAAGGCGTTATGCAGGTGGATAATTTACAGGTGCGCGATATTATGATTCCTCGTGCCAACATTCGCTTTTTACACCTTGATGATAGTTACCGCGATATACTTGCTACGGTGTTGGATGCTGGTCACTCGCGTTACCCCGTTTTTGATATTGACCGTGATGATGTTGAAGGGATTTTACTCGCTAAAGATTTGCTTAAATACGTGGGAAAAGAAAATACATTTGATATTGACGATATTCTTCGTCCTGCGTCGTTTGTACCAGAAAGCCAAAATCTTAATACGCTGTTGAGCCAATTTAGAAATAGCCGAAATCATATGGCTATCGTCGTTGATGAATATTCAGGTACATCAGGTGTTGTGACTATCGAAGATGTACTCGAACAAATCGTCGGCGATATCGATGATGAGCACGATGATATTGATGATAAAACTAATATTTTAGATCAAGGTGATGGTCGCTACACGGTTAAAGCACATACTGAAATCGAAGATTTTAATGAATATTTTGACTGTGACTTGAGTATGAGCAAGTTTGATACTATTGGTGGTTTGGTGACACAAAAAGCGGGCAAAATTCCCAAGCAAGGTGAAGAAGTAACGCTCTCACCCTTCAAATTCAAAATATTACGTTGTGATGGGCGAAAAATTCAATTACTTGAAATTAATAAAATCGAAGGCGAACCAAGATAAGTTATGAGAGCAGAGCTATTATCTCCTTTTAACAAATGGTTTTATCTGCTAGTTTTATGTGCAGGTGCAGTGACGGTTTTTGCTTTTGCTCCGTTTGAAGTTTATCCACTCGCATGGTTTACCCCAGCTATTTTATTTTATGCTTTAAGCAAAGCAAAAACTAAAAAGCAGCATTTCCTTTTAGGCTGGATTTACGGCATCGGTTTATTCGGTGCGGGTACATCATGGCCATTTTATAGCATGTATTTCTTTGCACACGCACCACTTGCACTTGCAGTAATAGGGACAATCTTATTTGTAACAATTATTGCATTTTTAACAATGGGCTTATTTGGTTTTTTAGTATCATTGTTTCGGCATAAAGCACTCTTTGCTCGATTGCTATTATTTTACCCTGCTACTTGGGTGTTGTTAGAATGGTATCGAGGCTGGTTTTTAACAGGTTTTCCATGGCTTTATTTAGGTAATAGCCAGATTGATACATTTTTTGCAGCCTACGCGCCAATAATGGGGGTGCTAGGTGTTAGCTTAAGCAGCGTGTTAATTTCAGGTGCAATGGTTAGTTTTTTATTCGGTAATTCACTGAAGCGAACCGTGTATATAGCGCATGAACCTTTAAATACACTCGTGAGCACAAAAGCAGTTATTGAAGAGCCTTTTGGCTCATCTATTCGAGTTTTATCTGTATTGGTTATTTTATTGCTTATCATCAGTGCGTTTACCTTACAAAAGTTTGATTGGACACAAAAAACGGGTGAGGCTTTAACGGTTAGTGTGTTGCAGTCAAATATTTCACAAACTGAAAAATTGAATCCTGAAAATTTAGGTTCATCAATCAAGCTCTATCAAGAGATGACCAAAGCGAGTCAGAAAAGTGATTTAATTGTTTGGCCAGAAACAGCATTATTTGATGCGTTTAACAATCACATGGATAGTTTGATCTTACCTTTGCAAAAATCACTTAAAAGGAAGAACCAATCAATATTGATTGGTGGGTTTAATATTAACGAAAACAATGAAGTTGAAAATAGCGTGTTAGCGTTATCCAAAGAAAGCCGTCAAATTTATTCAAAGCGGCATTTAGTGCCTTTTGGAGAATACATTCCCATGTTGGAATATATTCGTTGGTTAGGAGAATGGATTCAACTGCCCTATTCAAACCTTGTCGCAGGGAAAAGTGACGGCACCTTACAAGTGGCAGGACAAACCGCACAAATGACCATTTGTTATGAAGATGCTTTTGGCGCGGAAATAATCAAGTCTTTACCCCGTGCAACGATGCTGATTAACCTCACGCACGATGGTTGGTTTACAGGTTCATTGCAGCCAAAACAGCATATGCAAATTGCTCGAATGCGCTCACTAGAAACGGGGCGTTATATGGTGCGAGCGACCACGACAGGACCATCAGGGATTATTGATGAAAAAGGTAAAGTTGTTGCTACAGCCCCTAGCTATACAAAGAAAATAATCACCGGTAAATTACAACCTTTCACAGGTGCCACGCCTTATGTTCGTTGGGGAGATTGGTTGATAGTGAGTATTCTTAGTGTGGTATTGTTATTGGGTCTTATAGGACGAAAACAGGACTAAAATAAAAATAGGATAAAAAATGGCGACTCTAAAACACTTCACCAGCTACATAAATGAACTTTTGGATATTGATAAATTCAAAGATTATGCCCCCAATGGCTTGCAGGTCGAAGGTAAGGGTAAGCTTAAAAAAATCATCACAGGGGTGTCTGCCACGCAAGCTTTGATAGAAGCTGCCATTGAAAAAGAAGCTGATGCTATTGTTGTACATCACGGTTGGTTTTGGGGAGGAGAAGACCCTTGTATCGTCGGTATGAAATACAAACGCTTGAAGCTACTTATGGAACACGACATCAGTATGCTCGGTTATCACTTGCCACTCGATGCACATCCCGAATTAGGTAACAATGCGCAACTCGCTAAACGCTTAGGTATTCAAGTTGAAGATACAATGGGTGACCAAGGCGTAGGCAATATTGGGCGACTAGCAGAATATACCAGCCTTGAAGAACTAGGTGATACAATCAAAAAATCTCTAGATCGAAAACCTTTATTAATCAGTGCAGGGGATCACGCCATACGCCGAGTAGCGTGGTGCACAGGTGGAGCACAAGGTCATATTACCCAAGCGGTTGAAGCAGGGGTTGATGCTTATATCAGCGGTGAAATATCAGAGCATACCGTGCACGTAGCCAGAGAATCTGGCGTGCACTATATCGCAGCAGGACATCATGCAACCGAACGATATGGCGTAGAGGCGCTAGGTGAGTTTGTAGCCGCTAAATTTGGCTTATTGCATGAATTTGTAGATATTGATAACCCTGCTTGAGTCCCTTTGCTATAGAGCCAAGTGGAACGAAATAAAACTGGAGCGAAGCAACGATAATCCGAGGGGAAAAATTACAAATCGAGTAAAAACAAGGGGGGTGGACGAAAAAACAGTTGTTTTTAGGTGTTATTCCTACTGAAATGTATCAAAGTCCCATAGAGACTCTGATAAATCTAGGTAGTCCAGAGTTTTCTTATAGTGGAACCCCTTATTTGTCTGTATGCTTTGCTCAGAGCGCTTTTAGCCTCATCTCAAAAAAATCAGGTTAAAAAATGAAATTTTTATTTCTTTCAACATTATTGCTAGTAACAGGAAGCGCGTTTTCAAAAGAATTATTAAAAGATGTCAGTATCTATCCAATAGGTATTGTTAAGCATTTTAAGGTTCAAGCTAAAACAAATGATGGGAATCTCAATTATTTTGCAGCCTCAAAATT
>CAZSXI010000200.1:0-4599 GCA_964611045.1 uncultured Cocleimonas sp.
GTGCGCGCAGGTTTAATGAGCGAAAAAGAAGCGTGGCATTGGATGCTCACAGGTATGCCCAAAGGCTTGCCAGAATATGGCGATAGAGGTTTGGATCATACGCCTACGTGGGGAAGGCGATATTGGGGCGGGGCGTTGTTTGCATTATTGGCAGATCAAAGGATTCGCCAGCAAAGTAATAATCGTTATGGCATAGAGCAAGCACTTAGAGGAATCGTCAAAGCAGGTTATTCGATGCAAAGCGATGATGTTTGGCCACTGGACAAAATATTAAAAATTGCAGACAAGGCAACACGCACAACAGCACTTATGAGTTTGTATGATGAAATGAAAGATAAGCCTGTAGATGTGGATTTAAAACGAATTTGGAAGAGCCTCGGCGTAAAGCTAGACGGCAAACGTATTAGTTTCGACAATACAGCGTCACAAGTAGCACTACGTAAGACCTTGATTTTTGGTGAAAGCAACTAAAAGAAGATGAGCGAAACTACCGTTTAGCTGAAAAATTTGTACTTTTTTTAACGGGGCATACACTGATGGAATGTCTAGTTATCAAAGCAATCGCGTTCAAGGTATCACTTATTTCTTCACTGTAAGGCTTGAGGAGGGTGAGAATGATCTCTTAGTGGATAATATCCAGCTATTTCAAAAAGCTTTGCGTAGCGTGCTGAGAGAGCGACCTTTTTATATTGATGCGATGGTTGTTTTGCCTGATCATATTCATTGTATGTGGACATTGCCGATTTTGCGTACGGATTTTTTATTGAGATGGCGTTCTTTTGAAAAGAGATTTACAGAGTTATTGTATCTTTCTAAAGCGCCTTCAGCCGCTAGCGTAAAAAAGCCGAATCAAATTATCTGGGAGCAGTTAATTGAGCGCGGTGAAATTATTGATGAATTAGACTATAAAACACATATGGACTATATCCATTTTAATCCTGTAAAACATGGGCAGGTCGATTTAGTTGTCCAGTGGCCGTACTCTACATTTCATCGTTTGTCTGATCGTGGACTTTATCCTATTGAATGGGGTGAGGATGTTTCTCTGGGCATAGAAGAAGTTATATGAAGAAAAATTTATCTGATTTTCTTAGGTCTATTCATCGCGAGAGCCGCTATGACTAAAGTTGCGCCCGCAATCGTCATCCAACTCCACTGTTCATCAAAAAATAACCAACCTTGAAACGCAGTGAAAGGTGGGACTAGATAAAAATAACTCGCCACCCGTGTCGCTTCGCCGTGACGGATCATATAAAGCAAGAGTAGAACAGCAATCAGGGATAGGGCGATAATTAGCCAAGCGAGTGTTGCAATAAACGTAATACTCCACTCAACCGAGCCTGTTTCTAACGTGAGAGATAATAGTAAATACAGCACCAAAGATGCGCCGTATTGATAGCTAGACCCCGTAATAAGATCAACATGCTGTGCATAGCGTTTTTGGATAAGTGTGCCAGCACAAATGCCCACCAGTGACAGGGTTAGCCATGCAATGCCCGAAAATGAGATAACGCCTTCCCAGCTTGAAGCGCCGTAAAGCACCACGATAACACCAAGTAAACCAAGCGCTAACCCTAGCCACTCACGTGCGGATATTTGTTTGTTTAAAATGGCTCCAGAAAATATCGCAATCAATAAAGGATTGAGGCTAACAAATAATGCGGCAAGTCCTGTTGGAATGCCTTCATTGATAGCCGCAAAAATCCCGCCAAGGTAAAAACCATGAATAAGTAAACCGACCAATGCTTGGATTGAAGCATCATGAATACTTACTTTTGGGCGTCGCAGAATGAGGATAAGGAGCACGAAAAGAGGCACAACAAAAACCATTCGCCACATGAGCATGGTGAAGGGCTCTGCGTAAGGCAGACCAAACTTTGCACCGACAAAACCCGTGGACCAAAGCAGTACAAAAAATAAAGGGATGTAGCGAATCACGGTTTTAGCTCTCTCTCCCTAGTAGGGAGAGGGTTGGGGTGAGGGGTGAAACTCAAGAATAGTGAATACTTCGAGCTTTCTACCCCCTCCCTAACCCTCCTCCTGCTAGGTGGAGGGGACTTTTTCCTTAATATGATTGGAAATACTCCTTTAGATATTTGTAGATTCTATTGTTCACAGTAGAGAATTGAAAGAAACAGTTTTAATTCATATTTATCGGTACAATAGCGCCATGCAAATCACGTCACCCGACATATTCTCTTATCGCAAATTCTGGCCGCACAAGTTCGGCACAGCAACTGTGTTGCCTATGTCACGCGATGAAATGGATGATTTGGGTTGGGATTCCTGCGATATTATTATCGTAACGGGCGATGCCTATGTCGATCACCCTAGTTTTGGTATGGCAATTATTGGGCGATTATTAGAGTCGCAAGGCTTTCGCGTAGGGATTATTTCTCAGCCTGATTGGCGCTCGGCAGAAGATTTTCGCGAGTTAGGTAAACCTAATTTATTCTACGGAATTGCGGCAGGCAATATGGATTCGATGGTGAATCACTACACCGCAGATCGCAAACCACGTTCTGATGATGCCTACACCGCAGGTGCAAAAGCAGGCAAGCGACCTAATCGTGCAACGGTAGTTTATGCGCAACGCGCGCGCGAAGCATTTAAAGGTGTGCCAGTGATTATCGGAGGCATCGAAGCAAGTTTGCGTCGTATCGCCCAATACGATTATTGGACAGAAAAAGTCAGGCGCTCCATTCTCCCTGACTCAAAAGCAGACATGCTGCTATTTGGAAATGCAGAACGTGCCATTGTCGAATTAGCGCATCGCCTCGCGGCAGGTGAGAAAATTGGCGAGATTACCGATATTCGTGGCACAGGTTTTATGCGCCAAGGGATTCCCGAAGGCTGGACGTTAATAGATTCTACCGATCTTGATGAGGTGGGTTCTATTGAGCATCCTGATGCCAATCCGTACATCGACACCACTAAAAGTAATGATTGCAAAAAGAATGATGAAGATGCGATAACAGAAGAAAAGCTTAATAGCGGTGCAGCGCAAATCATTCACTTTCATGAGCGCCCGAAAAAGTTAGATCGCACAAGGACTGTTATCCGTCTACCTTCACACAATCAAGTCGTTGATAGTAAAGTTTTATACGCACACGCCTCAAGGGTATTTCATTTAGAGACAAACCCCGGGAATGCACGCTCTTTAGTGCAAATGCACGGTAAGCGTGATGTGTGGCTAAACCCACCACCGCAACCTTTGAGCGCGCCAGAATTTGATCGCCTGTTTGAAATGCCCTACACACGCAGACCGCATCCATCGTACGGCGATTTAAAAATCCCTGCTTACGACATGATTAAATTCTCCATCAATATCATGCGTGGTTGCTTTGGTGGTTGTACATTTTGCTCAATCACAGAACACGAAGGGCGCATTATTCAAAGCCGTTCAGAAGATTCGGTGATAAGAGAGGTCGAAGCGATTCGTGACAATGTGCCAGAATTCACAGGCATTATTTCGGACTTAGGCGGGCCAACGGCAAATATGTATAGGCTGTCGTGCAAGAGCAATAAGATTGAAGAATCTTGTCGTCGCTTGTCCTGTGTCTACCCTGGGGTTTGTGAAAATCTCAATACTAATCACAAGCCACTTACCAAATTATACAAACGCGCGCGTAATGTCGAAGGTGTTAAACGCGTCTTTATAGCATCAGGTTTGCGCTACGATTTGGCAATTCGTGATCCCGAATACGTGAAAGAATTAGTCACACATCATGTGGGAGGTCGCTTAAAGATTGCGCCAGAGCACACTGAAAAAAGTACACTTTCAAGAATGATGAAACCACCGATTGGTAGTTATTATAAATTTAAGGAACTGTTTGATAAATACTCAAAAGAAGCAGGTAAAGAGCAATATCTAATCCCGTATTTCATTTCATCGCACCCAGGAACAACCGATGAAGATATGATGAATTTGGGATTATGGCTAAAAGAAAATAAATTCAAGCCAGATCAAGTGCAACAGTTTATCCCCACACCAATGGCACTGGCATCAGCGATGTACTACACAGGGGTAAACCCGCTTAAAAAGGTAGGTTCAGATACCGAGCATATCGACACTGCAAAAACCGCCAAAACAAGAAAGTTACATAAAGCCTTTTTGCGCTATCACGACCCTGAGAATTGGCAGATGATTCGTGTAGCCCTAAAGCGTATGGGACGAGAAGATTTAATCGGAAATGGCAAAGAACACTTAGTGCCTGAATTTACACCTCGATTGGAAAAGAGGGCGGGTGCGGGAAAATCGAAGGGCAATGATTTTCATCACCGTATAAAAGTAAAAACAAAAGGTAATCCAAGAAAAGGGCAGTCCTTTACAAAGCCCAAAGCTAAGAAGAAAAATACGGGAAAACCGGCACGCCGTAGGTAGCTGATTTCTTACAGTGTAAATATTAAGAAAATAAATTGACCGCACTTAATTTTGCTATTCAACCTGACCAGATTCTATTTACTATGGATACACTTTCTGTAGATGGGATTAGTGGTGTCGATGTGAAGGTGCGAGAAGCCTTTAATAATATACTTTTTACAATAAGAGGCACTTGCAAAACGCCATATATCGACCGATATTTCTAGCTTAAATCA
>CAZSXI010000201.1:0-4549 GCA_964611045.1 uncultured Cocleimonas sp.
GGCTTATCGCTGCAACACTTTCATCAAGCGTTTTACTTAGCGGTTGTGGTAGCGTGAGTAATGAACAATCGCATACTATCGCTGGTTCGGTACTGGGTGGCGTTATTGGTCATCAGTTTGGTAAAGGGAGTGGTCGTGATGTGATGACAGTTGTTGGTGCCGTAGTGGGTGGAATGATTGGCGGGAATATGGGACGTGGTCTTGACCAACAGGATCAACAACGTATCAACCGCACATTAGATACTGCTCCAAACTACCAAAAAGTGGCATGGAATAACGAAAATACCAATACCCAATACAAATTCACCCCCGTAAGTGGTGCCGGGCAACAATGTCGTGATTACGTGATGGATGCGTGGATCGACGGACGTATGCAACAAGTAAAAGGACGCGCTTGTAGAAATAATCAGGGACAGTGGGTTAATACAGGCTAATCGTATTACACACTAATTTGCTAAAAATTTTAGGGGGCTTCGACCTCCTTTTTTTACTTGCTACTTTTTCTTCCCCTTTGAGGCTATGTCAGTAAAAATTAAGCCCTCTCTCCCTAGCAGGCGGTGTCCTGAGCCTGTCGAAGGGGAGAGAGTTGGAGAGAGGGTAGAGGTTCAAAGATGGCACTATAGTCGAACTTTCTACCCCCTCCCTAACCCTCCCCCTGCTAGATGGAGGGGACTTTTTTCTTAACTTACTGGTATTGACCCTAACCCCTTTTTTCTAAGAGGCGGACTAAAAAATCTAACCCAGCAACAAACTATCATCACTCAACTCTTCACCCTGTTGATTCTTCTTAAATAAATCCAATAAATCAACAACGGTTAAGCCTTTTCGCGCATCGCCTTTCACATCAAACACAATCTTGCCTTCATGAAGCATTATCGTGCGTGTCCCTACTTCCAATGCCTGTTGCATACTGTGCGTGACCATCAATGAGGTAAGCTTACTTTCATCAATGATTTGACAGGTTAAGTCGATAACAAAGGCGGCTGTTTTTGGATCAAGTGCTGCCGTGTGTTCATCAAGTAATAATATTTTTGCGGGTTGTAACGCCGACATTAAAAGACTGATTGCTTGGCGTTGACCACCAGAGAGTAGCCCCATTTTATCTTTTAGACGATTTTCTAGCCCTAAACCTAAACGTGATAATTGTTTTTTGAAGATTTCTCTGTTCTTGTTATTGAGTGCCGAGCCAAAACCACGTGGCTGTCCGCGATACCACGCCAGTGCCATATTTTCTTCGATACTTAGGTTTTCACAACTTCCCGCTAGTGGGTCTTGAAAGACGCGGGAGATAAGCTTTGCACGTTGTGATGTTGACCATTTAGTTACATCTTGATCCCCTATTTTGATTTTCCCGCTAGTGGGAAATGTTTCTCCGCTTAGGGTATTTAGCAAGGTTGATTTACCCGAACCGTTACTGCCAATCACAGTAACAAATTCACCTTCTTGAATATCAAGACTAATACCTCGCACAGCGCGCGTTTCTAGGGGTGTGCCTTCGCCAAAAGTGACGTGAATATCTTCTAAACTAATCATTGATTATCCTTTGCCTCCCTTTGAAAATTTAGCGCTCAAATTAGCTTTTAATTTTGGTGCGACAATCGCAAAGGTCACTAACACCGCCGTCACTAAATTCAAATCCTGTGCTTTTAATCCAATAAAATCAGCATTCAAAGCAAGGGCGATGGCAAAACGATAAAGGATAGAGCCGACCACACAGGCAACCAAGGCTAAGAACATCGTTTTGGGTGTGATAATCGCCTCACCACCAATCACCGATGCCAAACCAATCACGATCACGCCAACGCCCATTGTGATGTCTGCACTGCCTTGGCTTTGCGCGAATAAGCTACCAGCCAAGCCGACTAAGCCGTTAGATACAGCCATCCCCATAATGATCATACGATCTGTATTGATGCCTTGTGCGCGAGCCATACGCGCATTGGCACCTGTCGCGCGCATCGCCAAACCCGGTTGTGAATTTAAAAAACGGAGTAAAAAGAAGAACACCACCAATACAACCACAGAAAATGCCAATGGCGTTGCCCAATAATACGGCATACCCCATGATTCTGTCGGGGTGAGTACGGTGGTTTCACCTAAAAGCGCTATATTGGGTTTACCCATAATTCTCAGGTTAATGGAATATAAAGCAATCATGGTAAGAATGGATGCCAGCAGGTTGAGAATACCTAGCTTCGTGTTCATCCACGCGGTTACGATACCGGCGCACATTCCAGCGCCAAAGGCTGCCAATGTTGCCAACCAAGGGTTTACACCCGATACGATCATAATTGCGCTAACCGCAGCACCCATGGGAAAGCTGCCATCAACGGTTAAATCAGGGAATTCAAGAATTCGAAAGGACATAAAAACACCAAAAGCGACCAGCGCAAAGACTAGACCGCTTTCAAGTGCGCCAAGCGCTGCGATTGTTGACATAGTTTTAAACCTTTAGGGCTTTTTGGTGAGGGAGAAGTTAATGAGAATACTAAATATCATGTAGAAAAACTTAAGGGCATCTCTACGAGAGCGCTTAGGATAAACCAAGAAGCTCAGGCTCCGTAGTTAGTGCCCTGAGCTTGTCGAAGGGTACGATTAGATAAGAAACACGGTGTTTTATAGCCCACCTCCCCCTTTTTTTGCCTATTTGTATTCTAAGCAATGTACAAATAGGCAAAAAAAGGGGGGGGTGGCTCATTACAAAACTAATTTAGAGCTGTTTTTTCTCTTTTTAGCCGTATATTCCGTGCTAAACAATAAAATTAACTCTTCTTAGCCGCTTCAGCCGCTTCACGCTCAGACCTTGTCATGGTTTTAACCACTTCTTTAGCTCTTTTGATGAGCTCATCAGATAAAGTCACGCCCATTAACTTTGCAGATTCAGGGTTTACATAAAGCTCCGTCTTTGCAACACCTTCTGGCTTAATGTCTCCTGCTTTTTTACCGTTAAGAATCTGTACAACCATCTTGCCTGTTTGACGACCTAGGTCATAATAGTTAAAGCCTTCTGCCGCAATTGCGCCACGCTTAACCGAATCTGTATCCGCAGAAATTACAGGAATCTTAGCTTCCGTTGCTACTTTAATAACCGCTTCAAAGGCTGAAACTACGGTGTTATCAGTAGGCACATAAATCACATCAACCTTACCCACTAATGAACGCGCTGCTGCTAATACATCGGATGATTTTGGTGCGCCTGCTTCAACCACTGTCATGCCATGCTTTGGTGCATAGATATTGACTAAGCCTACTAATGTTACTGAGTTTGACTCACCAGGGTTAAACACAACGCCAATCTTTTTTGCATTTGGAACAATCGTTTTAACCAATGCCATGTGGCTATTAATTGGTGATAAGTCTGATACGCCGGTGATATTTCCACCATTAGCTTTATCCATAAATTTTACTAACTTCGCGCCAACGGGGTCGGTTACTGCTGAGAACACTTGTTGAATGTCACGCGCTGATGAAGCCAATGCTTGTGCCGATGGCGTTGCGATGCCAACCACAACATCAGGGTTTTCACCTGCGAACTTCTTTGCGATTTGAGCCGCCGTTGCGGGTGCGCCTTGCGCACTTTCAAAAGACCACTTTAGGTTTTTTCCTTCAACAAAACCTGCAGCAGCTAATTCATCTTTCACACCTTTTGTAGCAGCGTCTAATGCTGGGTGTTCAACGATTTGGGTAATCGCAACGTGTTTATCAGCAGCGTTGGCTGTACTGATTATAAGTGGTAGTAATACACTAGCCGAAACTAAAAGTGATAAAAGCGAACGTCTTGTAAAATTCATAGGAACTCCTTTTTTATTCAAATAATTGTAATTTGTGGTGCTTTTAGAATAGCTCAAAATAATCATATAGTGAGATATATTTCCATACAATTTGACGCAAGAGTAGCAAAAAGTAGGGTGGTGTGTTTTATTACACCTTTACGTTCACAACCAATCAATCATGACCACAACCCCACCCTCCGTTAAAGAAATTCTTCAACAAAATAATCAAGACTTACAACATGAGTTTGAAAATGATGGGGATATTTCCACCATCCTCAAAAAACGTAGCCAAAAAATTGATGGACTACTTCAAACGCTTTGGGGAAAAGCAGGTATTGATGACGCGCTAAAAGTTGCTCTGGTTGCAGTCGGTGGTTACGGCCGCGAAGAAATGCACCCAGCATCCGATGTTGATTTACTCATTTTATTAGCTGACGAACCCGATGCCAAACAACAAGAACAACTGTCTGAGTTTGTCACCATACTATGGGATTTAGGTTTAGAAATTGGTCATAGCGTTAGAACGCTAGATGAATGTATCGAAGAGGCTAAAAATGATCTTACCGTGATCACTAACTTGATTGAATCACGTTATATTTGTGGTGTTTCATCGTTATTTGAGCAGCTTCAGCTAAGTATCTCAACCGATCAACTATGGAGTAGTGCTGATTTTTTTATTGCCAAAATTGAAGAACAATCCAACCGTTATAAACGCTTTGGAGATACAGCCTATCGTGTTGAGCCAAATTTAAAAGAAGGTCCTGGTGGTTTGCGCG
>CAZSXI010000202.1:0-4544 GCA_964611045.1 uncultured Cocleimonas sp.
GAAGATGCCGATATTACGGTATTTGCTTAAATCTGTCATGACTGTGTACTCTGCTGTTGCTTGTTACTGAATTAAGTTTAAAGTTAGGTTAAAAAGTGAACCGCCCAGCAAAATAAGCTAGGCGAAAAAACGCGGTATTATATAGTAATTTGCTTATAAAGGTAAAACTATTCTGTATTAAAACTAGACTATTTTTAATGGGCTATTTCGTGCGAGCAAGTCTCGGTCTATAATCCCCTGCTTATTACTCAAAATCTCATTTGGAAGCCCTATGAAATACACCTTAAATACGAATAATAATCCCGCCACTGATAACCAAGATTGTGTTGTTATCTCTGTTTTTTCTGATGACAAAAAGGTTGAATTAAGTGATGCAGGAAAACTTGTAGATAAGGCAAGCGCTGGGGAAATTAGTTCTATTCTTGATAAAGGTGATTTTAAGGCAAGTACTGCTGATACTTTAATGCTTTACGATGTGACAGGTGTTAAGGCTTCTCGCGTGCTTTTAGTCGGTTGTGGTAAAGCATCTGAATTTGAAGCGAAAACTGTGAATGAAGTTTCGCAAGCTACAAGCAAGGCATTACAAAAAATATCCATCAAAACGGTTAGTTGTTATCTTAGCGATTCGATTACTAGCGAAGAAAAAAATACAGCCATCACACAAAGTGTCATTGGTTTTGCCGATAGTCTTTATCAATTACAAGATTATAAAAGTAAGAAAAAGGATGCGCCTAGTCTTGAAGAGGTTTGTGTATCGCTCAGTAATGGTTTTGTTGGAGATACTCAAACCGCATTAGACAATGGTATTGCAATTTCGGAAGGCATGAAACTGACACGAGATTTAGCCAATCACCCCGGTAATATTTGTACACCGACTTATATCGCTGAAACGGCAACCAACTTAGCTAATGATTACGAAAATGTAGAAATTCACGTGCTTGAAGAAGCGGATATGGAAAAACTGGGTATGGGTTCTTTTCTATCAGTGAGTAAAGGCAGTGACGAGCCGGGTAAGATGGTTGTCCTCCAGTACTTCGGTGCTAAAGACAAAAAACAGCAACCCATCGCCCTCGTTGGAAAAGGAGTGACTTTTGACACCGGTGGGATTTCATTAAAACCCGGTGCCAACATGGATGAAATGAAATTCGATATGGGTGGCGCGGCAGGAATGTTAGGCACGCTAAAAGCCTGCGCTGAAATGCAACTTGATATTAATTTGGTCGTGGTTTTAGCGGCGGCAGAAAATATGCCGGGTGCAAGAGCATCAAAGCCTGGTGATATTGTCACCTCCATGAAAGGTATTACCATTGAGGTTTTAAACACCGATGCAGAAGGTCGTTTAGTGTTATGTGATGCACTCACTTATGTGGGTAAATATAACCCATCCATCGTCATTGATGCCGCCACATTAACAGGTGCTTGTATCGTTGCACTTGGTCACCATATTTGCGCAGTACTTTCAAATGACGATGCTTTAGCCAATGATTTAATGGATGCTGGAAATACCATTAATGATCGCGCATGGCGCTTGCCAATGGGTGATGAATACAAAAAACAACTGAAAAGCTCGTTTGCCGATTTGGGTAATATTGGCAGCGGCGGCGCAGGTACAATCACTGCTGCGTGTTTTTTAGGTGAGTTCACCAAAGATTATAAATGGGCTCATCTTGATATTGCGGGTACTGCATGGACAGGAAAGGATGCAACGGGACGCCCTGTTCCTCTGTTATCACAATTCTTAATCAATCAAGCCAATAAATAGCTAATTGTCCACCTAAATGACTGATATAAATTTCTATGTGAGTAAACAAGAAGGTTGGGATAATCGCCTAGCCATTGTTTACAAGCTTGTGTCGATGGCGTTGAAAAGAAAGATGGCAATCCATATTCACACGTCCAATAAAAAAGAGAGTAAATTATTGGATGATTTCTTATGGAAACATCAAAAACCATCCTTTATCCCGCATGGTATTATTTCAGATGAGAATCATCATACGAGCATAGAAATTAGCATTGGACATGATTTTGAACCGATGGATCATTGTGATTATTTGATTAATTTATCCAGTGAAAGACCTGAGTTTTTCTCAAGATACCTTAAATTTGCCGAAATAATAGACACTAATGAAGAAATATTAACCGCTGGTCGTAAACGATATGCCTTCTATCGTGAGCGAGGATATACTTTAGGATATCACCAATTATGAAAAAGCATACTCAGAAACATGTCACGAAATATCAATATTCCAGTAGCCACAGACCTAATTGTATCGGGTGATCCGCAATTAAAAGCGCTGGCGCAAAAAAATTACTCCATACCTTCTCATATCGAAGAATTGAATAACCGAATTGATGAGCTTGAACATGCAATAGGTCAAGATAACTCGGGTCCAATAGGAAGAGCCTTTGCCATTAGAGCGGAAGCAAGTTGTGATAAAGATAGTGATGCGACAATCGGCTACTTAACAATGAAAAAAGAATTTTTATAGAGATCTTTGTGCGAGAATTGTCTCTTGTCTATTTTCTATACGACTAGCGGAGATATTTGTACTACTAATGGCTAGATAGAACATTAGTTATTTGCTATTATTCGCGCATGACCCCCACAGCGATACATCAGGCAATTCGGCTTAATAAATACCCCAAAGAAATGGCATGGCTTTGTCAGTCAAGTGCTGTGTTACCCAGTGGCGTTACTGAGTTATTAAGACTTTGCTCATCAAATGAAAAGATAAAAAACTTTGCTAATAAGAATCATACAGATGCTATCCCGCTACAAAAACTATTACTCAATTTTATTGATAATGTGCTTTTAAATGAGAATAACCCTAATGAAAAATTACTGGGCTTAACTGAGAATTCAGATTCTGAATCACGTAAACTTCATTATCAACTGCTGATTAAAATATACCATCCTGATAGAAACACATCTCCTGACGCTGCCTATCATGCTGCAAGAATTACTAAAGCTTATCAGAACTTAAAAAATCAAAAGACTATGGATGAATATAAAAACATACGTATTTCACGCGTTCCGCCTAAAAGTTTTTATACAGCGACCAATCAAGCAGAACAACAAATATCAAATATCAAAAGTGCATTTATTGCCGTTTTAGCGATTACTGTAATTTCTGCTGTATGGATTGGCGGGTATTTATACGAACCTTCCAAACAAGAATTGTTCTCTAAAGAAGTTGTTTCAATTAAGAATCAGGATGAGCTTTTTTATCAAAAGCAAGATGAAGGTTTTGATAATCAATTCTCAATGGCACGACAAGCTGATATTGCCAGTACAAATGATAGCCAGGATCAATTACATAATTTACTAGCCAGTATCGAAGTAGCCTATGAAAAAGGTGATGCTACTAAGATACAGCGCATACTAAATAGCCCAGAAATTAAAGAACAATCTGACAAAGAAGTTTTTGCAAAACTTAAAAATCTATTTAGGATTACAAGTGACAGAAAGATGCTACTTTACGATTTTGAATGGAAAAACTTGTCAGGTCAAATATATGGCAAAGGTAAATTCTTATCACGCTATCATTTAAACGGACAAAATCAATGGCTTACTCGAGAAGGTATTGCCACCGTTTTAGTATCAAAAACTGATGAAAAGTTAGATATAACAAGCTTAAAACTTGATAACAAAAATATTGATCAATAATGTTGTAAATGTTTGTGACAAATAATGTCTTAACGGTATTTGATTGTGAGCTTAAATCTATTGAAGCCCTACTCCATAAATACACTTTAAAACTACAACTCACATCGGATACTACTTCTATCCCTGGTAGTTATTGGGGTGACTCTGAAGCGGGTTTAATTTCAAATACTATTTACGTTCGTAATGATACGCCCATCCATTCCTTGCTCCATGAAACCTGTCATTATATTTGTATGGATAATGAGCGCAGGATAAAAATAGATACAAATGCCGAGGGTGATTATGATGAAGAGAATGGCGTGTGTTATTTGCAGATACTTCTAGCCGCTGATATACCAGAAATGGGACAAAGTAGAATGCTACAAGATATGGATACTTGGGGTTATACCTTTCGATTGGGCTCAGCAAAATCTTGGTTTAATAATGATGCAGATGATGCATTGTCTTGGCTGGAAAAGCATAGTGTTTTAGATAGCAGTGGAATGCCTAGCTACAACCTGCGATCAACTTAAATCAAAGTCCACCCCCCTTGTTTTTAGCAAGCTTGCCATTTGTTTTTTTAAACGGACAACTTGATTATTAGAGTGAAACCGTTGCCATATTTGTATTACAAAACGGGAAAAAACAAGGGGGGTGGACTTACTATCGGTATTAAGGAGAACCTGATCAAGTCCAATTATTTTTAGCTTGCTAAATCTGTCGATATTTTTCCCGAAGATAGGCGCAATAGAGTGACTATTACGACTCACTTCGTGAAAAATAGCGACAAATTTTTCTGCGCTAAACTCTAACCAACTTGATCAAGCTCTCCCTTAATAGTCGCTAGTTTCTATTTAACTTCTACCAATAATACAACGGCATAAGCTTCGATCCCTTC
>CAZSXI010000203.1:0-2628 GCA_964611045.1 uncultured Cocleimonas sp.
TTGGATAACTTGGATAAAAAACGAAACTTACAATGAAAAGCTATCAAACTCTTAAATTTATACTTTTCTTCAGTATTTTTACCTCACCACTGACTCATGCCGAAAATATTGACCTTTTCATTCTTGCGGGACAATCCAATATGCAAGGGTGGCGCAGTGATGCTGCCCAATACCCTGCAGATACTCAGCAACTTGATAAACGTATACCTTTTTATTTTGAAGCCATTAACTACGGCTCATCAGGGCAAGCATGGCAAACCCTGACCCCACAAATAGGGCATTTTGCATCAGGTCATTTTGGTCCCGAAGTAACCTTTGCTCGTGCTTTATTAAAATCACATTTAAGACCCGCTATCTTTAAGTTCAGCATTGGTGGTAGTAGCCTCAAAACCATGTGGAAAGCACCAGGAGCAAAAGGTTTATACGATGATATGGTTGCTAGTCTGCACATCGCAATCAACGAGCTTGAAGCACAAGGGTATACGGTTACACCTCGTGCATTTGTTTGGATTCAAGGTGAGAGTGATGCCGATAGCAAACAACTTGCTACAGAATATTATTGGCACTTGAAAAAAATGCTGCACCACTTTAGATCTACTGTCATTCGTAACCCTCAGCTACCCGTGATTCTTAGTGTTGATGAACAACACCCGCGTGTTCAACAAAATCCTCAAGTAGTAGATGCTCAACTGAGGCTTGCATTAGAAGACCCAAGCATTACTTTTGTATCTATGTTTGGTTTAGAAAAGTTTGATGTTACTCACCTCACGGCAAAAGGAACGATTCAACAAGGCAAACAAATTTACAACGCTTATCGCCAATTTAAACAATAACCGCTTATCACCTTGCACTTTACCCTCCTATCACAGTGGAATAGAATTGTATTTAAGGGAAAATAATAATAATTGGGGTACAACATGAAAATTCTAACAAAGTCTTTGCTTGCGCTTGGACTACTATCACTTTCAACGCTTTCTACTTCTGTGCATGCAGATCTTCCTAAAGCGTTTGATTATAACAAAGCATCTACAAACTATGTTGATAGCACATCATCTGGCGGTGTAAGTACTTTTGATGATGTGGTAAACAAAACGTATTTTGGCGGATCAATTGGACCGTCAGATGCAGGTAGTTATTGCTCAGGCGCAACTAGCTGTGAAGACAAAGATACGGCTTGGAAAGTATTCGGTGGTTACAAAATCACAGAACGCTTAAGCGCAGAAGCTGCCTACGTTAATTTAGGTGATATTCATAAAACTTCCAACGGAACTGTACAAATCTCTGATGTTTCTGCATTGACCGCAGCAGCCGTTGCAGCAATGCCTATTAGTGACCAATTTGATATCTTTGGTAAAGTTGGCGTAATGCGTTGGAGCAGTGACAACACTGCTGGCGATGAAAGTGGTTTTGGAATGACATACGGCATCGGTGCAAAAATGAACATCAATGAGAAAACAAAACTACGTGCAGAGTGGGAAAAATTGCCTAGTATTGAAACAGCTCCTGGTGAAAAGACAGATGTGAATATGTTAAGTATTGGTGTTGAATTATCGACTTATTAATCCAATAATAAACTAGACACAACAAAAAGGCAGTTAACAGGCTGCCTTTTTTAATTTAGAACATCTGTTTTTGTGGTTCAGATTGCTCTTTAAGTTCGTCAGATCAAGGCGGGAAAAGTGCGCTTACAAGTGTAAGTAATCTTTTCCCAACACGGAGCTGACGGACTTAAAGAGTGATATATGCCACAAAAAATCATTCGGGGCTGAAAGAGGAGCCGCACCCACAGGTTGTTTTTGCATTTGGGTTACGAATTACGAACTGTGCGCCTTCTAGACCTTCAGTGTAATCAATATCCGCACCCACTAAGTACTGAAAGCTCATTGGATCAATCAATAGTTTCACACCGTTTTTCTCAACAGTAGTATCGCCATCATTAATAACTTCGTCAAAAGTAAACCCGTACTGGAAGCCAGAACAACCACCACCTGAAACAAAAACCCTGAGTTTCAGATCATCATTTTTCTCTTCTTCAATCAAACCTTTTACTTTATTTGCTGCTGCTTCAGTGAAGTTTAAAACTGGAGCTGCGCTTGCTGTTTCTACTGTCATGTTAATACCTTGTGTATCTCTATCTACAATTAGGGTCATATTACCCCTAATTCATTTAAAAATCGAAAAACCTAGCAATAAGTAGGTTTTAATCATTCAGCTGACTCTTTCGTAACATCTGCTGCTTCGCATATCAAATTCCCATTGACTACCGCACCTACCGGTAACTCTAACAATTGATAATGCACATCTCCATTTATGCGGGCTTGATCAAATAATTCAACCTTTCCATCAACATAAACATCACCATCTATTTGACCATTTACAATCAAATGTGAAACTTTAACATCACCCGTTACTAACGCTGACTCGCTCACAATCAGTACAGAGTCTTCATCGTCAGAACGCACACCACCATTGATGTTACCAACAACGTGTAAGCCACCTTTAAAGTGAACCGTACCTTCAACAGTCGTACCTTCACCAATCAGTGTATTAATTCTTGCTCTTAATAGTTCTTGTTGTTGTTTTTTCTTTCCAAACATAGTGTTTCCTTTAACCTTCTAGCAATGTGCC
>CAZSXI010000203.1:2728-4481 GCA_964611045.1 uncultured Cocleimonas sp.
TTGTTGTTTTTTCTTTCCAAACATAGTGTTTCCTTTAACCTTCTAGCAATGTGCCGACTAATCTAGCGTTACAAATCTAGCGTTACAAACTTATGGGAGTAACGCAGGTTGCATCAAGCCTGTTGTTTCATCTAAGTCTAGCATCAAATTCATGTTTTGAATTGCTTGCCCTGCTGCACCTTTAACTAGGTTATCAATCACTGATAATACGATAATTTGAGAACCATTCGCTGGTTTATGTACAGCAATCCGACACATATTAGATGTTTTAACACTTCGTGTTTCTGGGTGAGAACCTGCAGGCATCACGTCTACAAACGGCTCATCTTTATAAGTATTTTCATACAGCGACTGCAAGGCAGATTCGTCACTAGCTTGTGTGTTCCCATTCGTTTTTGCATACAGTGTCGCGTGTATCCCCCTGATAATAGGTAATAAATGTGGCACAAAGGTTAAGTTAATATTTGTACCTGCAAGCAAAGATAAGGTTTGAGCTATCTCAGGCTGATGACGATGCCCTTGCACCGCATACGCTTTAAAACTTTCACCTGCTTCACTTAATAAAGTGGCCACATTGGCTTGCTTACCTGCGCCACTGATACCTGATTTGGTATCTGCAATGATATTTTCTAAATCAATCAAACTGGCATCCACCAAAGGCTTTAAGCCCAAAGTAACAGCCGTTGGATAGCAACCTGGGTTTGCAACTAAATTAGCCCCTTTCACTTGAGCGCGGTTTAATTCTGGCAACCCGTAAACAGCTGCAGCGACATGATCAGGGCAAGCATGCTCCATGCCATACCATTTACTCCAAACATCAAGATCTTTGATTCTAAAGTCAGCTGCTAGATCGATAACCTTCGTTCCTGCTTCTAATAGCGCAGGTACGTGATTCATCGCTACACCATTTGGCGTTGCAAAAAAAACCAAATCACATTGTGCTAAAGCATCGGTTGATGGATCACTGAATTCTAAATCAACAAACCCACGAAGATTAGGAAACATCGCATCAACACGCGTACCTGCATTCGAGCGCGAGGTTACATAGCTAATCTCCACATCAGGATGGGTAACAAGAAGTCTCAATAATTCGACGCCGGTATAGCCCGTTGCGCCTACAATGCCAATCTTTTTCACAGTTTGTCACAAATAGTTTAATGGATACGTATAATAGCGTGATTAGATTTGAGTTGAAACCGCCATTGAGCACCAAAACAAACATTATTCTCACTACACTGAATGCCCGCTTTATCCATTCTGCCTTTGGCTTGCGCTATCTCTACGCTAATTTAGGCGAATTACAGTCTCAAGCATTAATCAAAGAATTCACCATTCATGAACGCCCTATTGATGTGGTTGAGAAATTACTCGGCTACCAACCAAAGATTATCGGCTTTAGTGTGTATATTTGGAATATTACCGAAATCACGCAAACTGTAGAACTACTCAAGCAAGTTGCACCCCATGTGATGATCGTATTAGGAGGACCTGAAGTTAGTCACTTACCTGATAAACCTGATGTCGTTGATAGTGCTGATTACATCATTATGGGTGCGGGAGAAATCAGCTTTAAGTTCTTGTGTGATGAAATTTTAGCAAATCGTAAACCACTCAATAAAGTCATAAATGGTGAAAGCGTCCCATTAGATCAACTAGCCCTACCTTACGAATATTATAATAATGAGGATATTCGCAATAGACTGATTTATGTCGAAGCTTCTCGAGGCTGTCCTTTTAAATGTGAATTTTGCTT
>CAZSXI010000204.1:0-4470 GCA_964611045.1 uncultured Cocleimonas sp.
GTTCAATTATATAAATTATATATTGTTCTTTTAAATAACAAATTTAAATGGTTTTGCCCTGCCCCCCCCCCTCTATTTTGCCGTTTTGTACACTAGAAAATGATGTTTATCGTACAAAACGGCAAAAAAGAGGGGGGGTGGACTATAAAAAATTGCTGTTAAACCAACGGTTTTCAGTTGATTTTTTGTGACACGGTAAAGCCAAGCTGAAATATTATCAGGAGCATTGTTATCCGCGATAGTTTTAGCCAACTTCACAAAAACATCATTTAGAAGCTCTTCAGCATCTTCTTTAGTTTCAACGTTAGTGTGAATAAACCAAAGCAGTTGCTGTTGGTACTTTCGCCATGCATTTTCTATTGTCACAACTTGTTGACTCATCACAATCTAATACAAAACCGCTAAAAATAGGAGGGGGTAAATTATGCTCATAAATAACCAATATCAAGTGCCAATTCGTTCTTTAAAAAATCCTACAGTACGCGGCCATGCTAGTTCAGCGGCAGATCTCCGATATAAAGTATAGACGCTTTTTAAGAATAGTTATGAAAGGACAGTGTGATTTGATTGTTACCGTGGTAAAGCTCAGCCTAAAAATGAATTTAAAATATTTGATATGGCGTTTAAACATGCTTCTAACTACGATAAATAGTCTCAATTAAATGAAATCCAAATTTCGTTTTTACTGGCCCATGTACTTTTAATACCGGTTTTTTGAAAACAATGTTATCAAAAGCCTTAACCATCTTCCCTGGGGTAAACTCACCTAAGTCACCGCCTTTTTTTGAAGAATTGCATTGAGAAAATTTCTTAGCAAGGCTTGCAAAATCAGCACCATTAGATAGTTGTTGTTTAAGTTTTTCAGCTTCGTCTTTGGTTTTAACCAAAATATGTCGTGCGCAGGCTGTTGGCATTGTGTTTTTCCATTTGTTTAACTTAGTCGGTAATTTACGCATCTGCGTAGCTTTCTTAAAAACATCCTACAGTTACTAATTTACGTACTAGAATAAAATGTATAGTTTATAGCTGAGGAAGGTCATATGTTAGCAAAACGTGGGTTTATTATTTTATCAATTGTAGTACCTCTCTTCACTATAATAGCTTCTTTCTTTTGGTTGCCTATTTTATGGCTGTTTCTCCTTGTCTTGCCAGTCGTTGCATTAGGTTATGCCGATTTAAATCAGCGTAAGAAAACACTGCTACGATTGTATCCTGTGATTGGGCATTTTCGTTATTTGTTAGAGCATATTCGCCCTGAAATCCAACAATATTTTATTGAGAGTGATACCAATGGGAAGCCGATAAGTCGCGAGTTTAGAACCTTGGTTTATCAACGAGCAAAAGGAACAAGGGATACTCGACCTTTTGGCACAGTGTTTGATGTGTACCGCTCTGGTGCAGAATGGATTAATCATTCGCTCGCGCCAACAGAAATTCACGATAAAGACCCGCGTGTGATTTTTGGCGCGACAACCTGTAAACAACCTTATGCTGCATCACCCTTGAATATATCCGCAATGAGCTATGGGGCATTGAGTAAAACAGCCATTATGGCGCTTAATAAAGGTGCAAAAAAAGATGGCTTCTCCCATAACACGGGCGAGGGTGGTTTAAGTCCGTTTCATTTAAAGCACGGCGGTGATTTGGTTTGGCAAATTGGTACAGGGTATTTTGGTTGTCGCTCAAAAGAGGGTGGTTTTAGCAAAGAAAAGTTTATCAAAAATTCGGCGATTGAATCTGTCAAGATGATAGAAATAAAATTGTCCCAAGGTGCAAAACCAGGGCATGGTGGCATTTTGCCTGGGGCAAAAGTTACCCAAGAGATTGCGGACATTCGCGGGGTTGAGGTTGGTAAAGATGTTATTTCGCCACCAGCGCATTCTGCATTTTCTTCTCCTAAAGGTTTGCTAGAGTTTGTTGGTCAATTACGCGAGTTATCAAACGGGAAACCTGTAGGCTTCAAATTGTGTATTGGCTACAAAATAGAATTTATGGCAATTTGCAAAGCTATGATCGATACAGGTATTACTCCCGACTTTATAACAGTTGATGGTTCAGAGGGTGGCACAGGTGCAGCGCCAGTTGAATTAACAAATTCAGTAGGTACGCCCCTGTGGGATGCAGTGGCATTTGTAAACAATGCACTGATTGGCTCGGGCGTGCGTGACAAAATAAGGATTATTGCTGCAGGCAAGGTAATCTCTGCCTTTCACATGATGCGCATCATTGCTTTAGGCGCAGACACCATTAACTCCGCGAGAGGTATGATGTTTGCATTGGGGTGTATCCAATCTCGTCACTGTAACACTGATGAATGTCCGACAGGTATAGCTACGCAAAACCCTAGGCGCTATCAAGCCTTGGATGTCACTGATAAAGGCGAGAGAGTTGCAAAATATCATCGTTCAATGATTCATCATTTGGTAGAGCTACTAGAAGTCGCGGGCTTAGAAAGTACCGAAGACATCAAGCCATGGCATGTTAACCGTCGTATTAATGCCTCTGATATTAAAAACTATAGTGAAATTTATGAGGCTTTAGATAACGATTGCTTACTGGATAAAAAAACAATCCCGAAAGATTGGAAGCAAATATGGGAGCAGGCGAACGCAGAAAAATGGGGCTAGAATGAGCTGTATAATATTCACTTAGCACAAATACTAGACTTCTATATTAGAGTATCATAATATACCGATCCCCTTTGAGATCGAGGTGACGCATTATGCTTCACTTAATATTTAAAAAAACGTCACAATATTTGATTGTGACAACATTTGGTTTATTTGCTTTTGGCGTAATATTTCTAACGGTTCAAACTCAACATGAACAACGGGAGATGACTGTAAAAGTCGATCTCCAAGTTGGGGAGGTTGTTAAAAAAGCTATTAAAGAAGCTCGTGATAAAGTAGCTCCTAAAATAATCTATATTGATAATTTTCCTGTTAAAACAGGTCATATCACCTCACGCTACGGAATGCGAAAAGATCCCTTTACAGGCAAGAGAACCATGCACCGCGGTATTGATATTGCGGCAAAAAAAGGCACTAGTATTTATCCAGTAGGAGAAGGCAAAGTTGTGTTTTCTGGTAGAAAAGCTGGCTTTGGGAAGATGATAGAAATTGAGCACAGTAGTACGGTTGTCTCCCGCTATAGCCATCTCAAAAAATCCTTAGTTAAAGAAGGGCAGATGGTTAAAACGACAGATGTTATTGCTCAGGTTGGTAGTACAGGTCGTTCAACTGGACCGCATTTACACCTTGAAATTGCTTTTAATGGTGAGACGGCTAATCCGCGTGTTTTCTTGTCGAGAGAAGTTGCTAGTAGTGAATAAATGTACCGACATCTCTAATGCTTTAGCGGCTTAAAAGACACTCTGCTTTTTAAAGTAATTTTCTTTACCAGAACTTGATTTTTTCTTCGCAGTTTTAATTCCGCAATATCCTTTGGCTTTTTATCTAGCCCCCAAAGCATTATATCGCTTTGAGATTTAATCGCTTTGCCATTAATCGCAATAATTAAATCCCCTTTTTGAATACCTGCTTTTAATGCGGCGCCGTGAGGGGAAAGCCCTTTAACCAAAACCCTTCCTTTGCTTTTTTTCATCACGATGCCCATTTTGCCAGCAAGAGGTAATTTGATTTCAGGTGAAAATAGCAAGTAATCCCCCTGTTTTGACGATGGTGTGTCGTTGATATTATTCAATACTACGGCAGAGGTTGCCTTGATTTGTCTATCAAGCCTATCAGGTATGCCGCTACGGTTTATCACATGACCGCCACCTGCAATTATCACCATCCGTGATGTTGGGTTTTTCTTTAAATAATTAGCTGCAGAGAAAGCCATTCCTTCATCCCATGCTAACTGTGCATCAAGAAACTTTGCTATACCTTTACTGCTGGTGTATGAGTGTTTATCAAAAACGCGGGTAATGCGTTTGGCATACTTAGCGTTAGATCTATCGATAAATGGCGGAAGTTGTTGGCGTTCTTTTTCATTGAGGCCTTTAATGCCAACTTTGGTGATTTTCCTTGTTAGTTCTTTTGGGATGTTTAAAGCAATCAAAGGGATCTTATTGGCTTTGGCGTAATCAAAAATAGGGCGATACAAACGGAAGTCGTACCTCCAGCGCTCATACCATTCTACGTCTCGTAACATTTCACGTTCGCTAATATTTCCGGCGATGTATTTATCAAGCGTTGATTGGTAAGGTTTCTGAATCATCTCTAAACCAATACTGGTATTTTGTTTCCAGTACTTATGGAGGTTTTTAATGATGGCAAGCTGGTTTAAGTGATCAGCGTATTGGTCATGTTGTTCGCCTACAAAAACGACTCGGTGTTTGGCAAGTTGTGGGGTGATAGCTGTGAGTGATTGTAAGGCTTTTAGGTTAAGAGCTGAAACAGGATTGCTTGCTTTAATATTGCTGGCATTAGCATTAGAGGCGGTAGTTTTTATCGAACACCCTGTCAC
>CAZSXI010000205.1:0-2859 GCA_964611045.1 uncultured Cocleimonas sp.
GTCTTCAAAAGAATTATTAAAAGATGTCAGTATTTATCCAATAGGCATTGTTAAACACTTTAAGGTTCAAGCTAAGACAAATGATGGTAATCTCAATTATTTTGCAGCCTCAAAGTCATATAAAAAGAATGCTTGGACGTTTGAGAATGGGGCAGGAACATTTGTATGATACATACCATAAACGCGCATACATAGTGTTTAGTAATATTTCACACGACAATTATAAATACGGTGTTTTTACACCCATGTTAAATGTACATTGTGCATATAAGGGGCATAGCTTTACAGCAGATGATAGGAAGTTACAGTGCTATCCTTTGTTTAAACTGAGAATTGGACGAGACAAAGGCTTATTCACCAATATTATTCCTTTGCCAAAAATAGGTGAAATTACCAATGGTCTAGTTGCTTTCGAGATTGGTTATAAATTTTAAATAATCCTATTAGCAATGTTTTACTTGAGCGGCAATACTGCTTTGATCTATATCTTCGTCACCAATAATGATGCTATCACGCGTTAGCGGATCATGCGCGGCAGATTGAGAGTCATCCGAGTAATACTCTCTTTCAAAAGATGTAAAGTCGTAGTCGCTCATCAACTTATGTAACTTTGATTCAACAGAACCACGCCCTACAAATTGAGATAATCTCCATTTGAGTGGAATATCGCCGTATAGCCTTTTTACCACGGCTAATTCATCTGTATCAACCTCGTAAGGGTGCATGTAAAAAACTGCGCGTTTTTCACTAAGCTTGCTAGTTAATGATTTTGTGATTGGGTAAGGTAATAGTCTAAAATATCCCCCACCAAAAAAAGGAAGTTTATGTTTACCTAGTTTCATGTAACTTAGATAGTGTTCATGGATACCGTATTCATTAAATATTTTAAGCGAGTATTTTTTCTCAATGCCATATTTGATGACTTTCATCGGGAATAGTGATGAATCATATTTTAAGTTATTCTTTGCTAATGCTTCACAATACCATTCAAATAAATATTCTCTAATTGAGAAATTAGGTGCGCGAAAGCCGATAACTTTTTTACCAGAGGCATCTTCTAGGTAGTTTACAGAGTTGGTCACATCTTCCATGACTTGTTTAGGTGTTAATTTAAAAATGGCATCATGATTATAGCCATGCGATGCAACCTCATGCCCAGCATCGCTGATTCTACGAATTAGATCAGGGTGTTTTTTTGCTACATTGCCCAGTGTGAAGAATGTCGCTTTGTGCTGATGTTCATCAAGAATATCAATAAGTCGCAAAGTGTTGTCAAACACACGATTAGATACCGGGTTCGAATTATTTAAAACCGACTGTGCCCAATCTTCAACGTCAATAGAGAAAATCATATTTTTCGCCTAATTTTTAATTATGCGGTGATAATAAACAAAGTTGCTTAATTATTGATCTAATTCTCGAACGATGGTCTTAATCAGACGATAAGCTGTCATTTCTTGAGAGACAGGAAAATGGTTTCTTTTTTTTTGAGCTTAGCTACTGTATTCTTCGCATCGATCGGGATGTAGCGCAGTCTGGTAGCGCACTACACTGGGGGTGTAGTGGTCGTCAGTTCGAATCTGGCCATCCCGACCATTTTTAAGAACAATAACGCATATTTTTCTCTCGCCATATTCGTGCGCAAGGTCTCAACTTAGTTTTCTTTTATTGCTTTTCTTATAGTAGAATCATCTAAATCCACTTAGAAATTTACTCCTAAGATCACTATGAATTTAGTTATTAAAAACCACTTAATTACGCTTTCAATCTTATGTTCATTATTCTTATTTTCGAATAGTCATGCTGTTGCATTTAAATGTGTTGATAAAAAAGGCAATACGATCTTTCAAGATTCTGAATGTGGTGATAATAAAAAAGAAACCAAAATTGTGATGACGAAGTACGTAGGGAATACTCAATGTACATTTGGTTGTGATGCAGCAAGAACAATTTGTGTTGCTGATTTAGGTGTTGGAGAGCGAAATACAACTAAGGGTTTACTGTTATGTGAAAAGGCTAAGCAAGCTTGTGATACTCGTTGTTATAACCCCGCTTTAGGGCGCGAGTTAGAAATGTATACAGCGATTGAACGTTCTTCTTATGAGCGTGAATTACGCAATAAACAAGCTTTAAAAGATGAGGCTCAATACCAAAAAGAGCGAGAAAGGCGCATTGCACAGCGGGATCAAAAACGAAAGCAACGTCATTGCCATAAATATGAAAAGAAATTAGCAAAGATCAAAACTCGCTGGGAGCAGAAACAAAGAGATGGCTGGAAACCAAGGGATGAAGAATATTATCGTAGAAAAATAGAAAATGCTGAAGATGAAGTTACCATCGAATGTCAGTGAATACCTCTGTTGTACATCTTTGTATCCCACAATTGTTACAGCCTTTAGCGCTTTGGAAAAAAGATTTTTTATTTGAACCACAAGCGCCTGAACTAGGGCAGTTATTGCGCCAGTTTGACATTGTTCAAAGTAAATCAATTCAAGGTTTGGAAGCGAGCCTTTTTGATGCATTAGGAATGACAGAAAACCAAGAGCTTCCAGCGGCCTATTATCGTTATCAAACTCACGAAAAGTTAAAGCCTCAAAAAGCGTTGCTCTGCGCAGATCCTATTCATCTTGAAGTTGGGATGAATGATATTACCTTGACGGAAAAAATTACTGATCTCACAGAAGATGAAGTAGAAGAAATTATTGAAGATTTAAATAAACACTTTGAGCAAGATGGCGTGGTATTTATACAAGGTTCGCCTCAGCAGTTGTATATCATTTTACCTCAAGAAGAACTGGTAGAAACAACGCCACTCAGCCAAGTTTTAAGACAAAACATAGCCAAGTATCAGCCTAAATC
>CAZSXI010000205.1:2959-4380 GCA_964611045.1 uncultured Cocleimonas sp.
CCACTTAAACAAGCATGGCAGGCTGGTGAAATAGAACTGCTTATCGATGGTTGTGACGGTAAAATACTAAAACCAATTAAACCAAAAGTATGGAAGTTTTGGGATAAAAAGCCTGTTTCTTTATCTCAGGTGGCTAGAAAAAATTTGGCTAAAACCAGTGTTTACTAAAAGATGAAATTAATCCGCCGAAAACTAACAGGTCAAATAAAAGCGAGCGATACAGAGTTAAGCCTGCTAGATCGCATCTTTGCTATGCGTGGCATAAATGATTCTATTGAGTTGATTTTCGAGCTTAAAAATCTACACCCGATATCAACGCTAAAAGGCATAAACACCGCAACCGAACTACTTGTTGATGCGATTAAAACTAAGCAACGCATTCTTATTATTGGTGATTTTGATGCCGACGGTGCAACTTCTACAGCAGTTGCTGTTCGCGCATTACGGCTAATGGGACACGATAATGTTGATTATCTCGTACCCAATCGTTTTGAATTTGGTTATGGCTTAACGCCAGAAATTGTTCTTGAAGCTCAAAAGTTTTCGCCTGATTTGATAATCACCGTAGATAACGGTATCTCCAGTATCAAAGGTGTCGAACAAGCCAAAACGCTAGGTTATAAGGTGATAATCACCGACCATCATTTGCCCGCTAAAAACCTACCTGATGCAGATGCGATAATTAACCCTAACCAGCACGGGGATGAATTCCCCTCAAAGAATTTGGCAGGGGTTGGGGTTATTTTCTATTTGATGCTTTCGACAAAAAGTAACTTGCAGCGACAAAGTTATTTTACGCAGAATGCAATTCCAGAACCTAACCTTACTGAATTGTTAGATTTAGTAGCGCTAGGTACGGTAGCGGATGTTGTGCCACTAGATCAAAATAACCGTATTTTAGTTGAGCAAGGTTTGCGTCGTATGCGTGGGGGGAAAGCTTGTGAAGGCATTCAAGCATTATTTCGTATCGGTAAACGCAATATTCGTAATGCGGTAAGTTCTGATCTTGGCTTTGCTTGTGGACCAAGGTTAAACGCCGCAGGGCGTATGGATGATATGTCATTAGGCATAGAATGCTTACTCAGCAACGATCCACAACAAGCGATGGATTTAGCTTCGGCACTCGATGACCTCAATATTGAACGCAGAGCCAAAGAAGACAGCATGAAAGCCGAGGCGATGGAATTATTAGATCAGCTGGATGACGATAAATTATCAGGCGATTTACCTCCCGTATTATGCCTTTATAAAGAAACTTGGCATCAAGGTGTGATTGGTATACTGGCTGCGCGTGTGCGAGAGCGTTACAACCGACCTACTATTATATTTGCACCTGCTGATGCTTCGACTCTGCTCAGCACAAGTGCTTTGACTCCATCCAGTGAAAGTGGTGATGACACAGCAAGACCAATCACAGAAAT
>CAZSXI010000206.1:0-1816 GCA_964611045.1 uncultured Cocleimonas sp.
ATACACAGAATACGATGGCAAATGCTACAGCCCATAATTGCCCCATAAATATTGCAGATGCAAAAAAAGTACTACTTGCTAAAGTACTAGCGAGGGCTAATAGCATTAATGGTTTATTAAGACGTTTTTTGCTAATGGGTTGTGGATTGATTAGATCAAGAGGAACAACTTCATTACGGCGCTTAAGTGCTGATAACTCAGTGATGTGTAAGTTGTTTTTAGAATCAATCTCAAATCTTTGATTCGAGAATAGCGAATCGTATCGTAAAGACTCTAACAAGGTATCTGCATTGCTGTTCTTAGCATTATAATTATTTGTAGTATTCATTTTGTAACCCAATAAGCATCTATAGAGTGAACTATAATGGTCTTTTGGTCAGGCTAGTAGCGTTGCCACTATTATCAGCACTTCTAACCTGATTAGATGAATAATGGTACGTTTTTTGAGATTAAGCGGTATATTGAGACCTTTGCACGAGAAATATGACGGATTAAAAATGCTTGAATTCCCCCTGTTTTTTTTTAAAAACTCGCTCAATGGCCCTGCTATTAACCTCATTTTTAAGAAAAACAGGTGAAATTACGCTATTTTTTCTCTCGTCGTATTCTCATGCAAAGGTCTCATATTAAGAACCTCTGATTAATCTAGTTTTCTTAAATGATGTTTATTTAGTACGTCCGTTAATGATTTCTTCTTGGTATGCTTCTAACTTTTCCCATTCATCTTCAAATGCCATTTTCGCTTGTGCAGGCCATGTCTCTGGTTCGTGCATCCTGTATTGTGGCCCGGCATCATCAAGTAGTTTTTTCATCGTGTCACGCTCACTATTTGATAGATCTTTATAAGTTTTGATACCTGCTTTATTGAGCAATTCCTGAATCTTGGGACCAATGCCTTCAATTTTCTTGAAATCATCAAACTCTTTCTTTGTAGTGTCTTTTATGTGTGATGAAGCACTTGATTCGTTTAACTGAGACGAGGTAAATCCAGATGGCACTTCACGACCACCGTCCATAAACTCTTGATAGATTCTTAGTTCTTCCCATTGTCCTGTGGCTGCCATGCCAGCTTGATGAGGCCAAGATTCAGGCTCGTGCATTTTAAATTGATTACCCGCTTTATCCAGATAACCCTTAAGTGTATCTCTGTCTGTTTCATGTAGCATTGTAAAAGTTGATATACCTTCTTTATTCTGTATTTCTTCGATTTTTGGTCCAATGCCTTCAATCTTCTTCAAATCATCTTGGATGAGTCCTTGTTTGTACTCCGCTTCTACATCATCAATGATAGGTTGGACAGGAATATCAATTTTTGCAAAGGCAGATTCTGAAGGAATTTCTCGCCCGCTACTCATAAATTCTTGATATATTTTTAACGCTTCCCATTCACTTCTTTCAGCCATACCTGCTTGATGAGGCCAAGATTTTGGTTCGTGCATTTTAAAGCGGTTTCCGGCGTTATCTAAATAACTTTTAATTGTATCTCTATTTGATTTCCTCAAATCTTTAAAAGAACTAATGCCATTTTTATTTAAGACTTCTTCAATTTTAGGACCTATCCCTTCAATCATCTTTAAGTCATCAGCTGTTGATTTAGCAGATTCATTAGACTTATTTTGTTCTGCTTCTTGTTTGATTTTTTCAGCCGCTTTTTTAGTTCTTACCATGAAATCTTGATATTCATGTAACTTTTCCCATTCTCCTTTTGCTGCAAGGCTAGCTTGGTGTGGCCATGTTTGCGCTTCTTTTGAAGAAACAGACTTTCCGCTGGTAGTTTCTAAAGTGTCTATAATTGATTGTTTATGCGTGTCACGCA
>CAZSXI010000206.1:1916-4309 GCA_964611045.1 uncultured Cocleimonas sp.
AGCTTTCGTATTAGCCAACAAAGTAGACAGCCCAATAAGAAAGCACCTGCTAACATTATGAGTATCTCTAGGGTTGCGTCTTGTTGGTTATATGTTTGGTTTACATCATTGTTAAACATGGTTTTATCCTTGACCTAATTTTTTGCTGGTTTCTGCTAGTCTTTTCTAAAGCTTGCTGTTTTATTAAAATGTGATAAGAATAGTTTTAGCTATTCCATCGGTGCAATTTCTACGCGTCTATTTTTCAAGCGGCCTATTTGGGTTGTATTGTCAAATAAGGGCTCTGATTCTCCACGCGATATAATGTCGATTTGTTGAAAAGGTGCGCCTTTATTAATCAACATTTCCCGTATAATCATCACCCGACGGATGCCCCGTGCGAGATTTTCTTTCTTAGGGCCGGTTGCATCGGTATGCCCGGTTAAGGCAATATTGTTTTCTTTGGATTCCATCATCCATGTCACCACCTCATCAAAGTAATTTGATGCATCAGTTGTCATAACTGGATTTGATGATTGAGAAGGAAAATAAAGTCGTGAGGGTTGGAAAGCATTAGATCTTGTACCTTCAATTGCTTCAACGGTTAGCTTGTCTGCATCTGAGGTATTAGTGGAAGCGTCTGCTGTAGCAGGGTCAACTTCAGGTACAGCTGGTTCTGGTTTAGATGATGGTTCTATTGCTACTATTACAGAGTTTTCATCTGTGTTTTTAGCATTTTCAGTTTTTAATTTGTCTGCGGCAGTTTTTACAGCAGCCACTTTTTCTGCTTCCGCATCAACAAGCAACAGCTTTTGCACCGCTTCATTAAGTGCCTGACTTTCTGCATAATGGATATCATTAAAACTATCGAAAATATCAGCAATACCATCTTGATCAATATCTATTGGATTTGTAGTATCTTCACCAACCTCAATAGCATCACTGATACCATCCATATCGGTATCACTATTGAGAGGATCTGAGCCGAGTGATAGCTCTATCAAGGTAGATAGACCATCATTATCATCATCATTATCAACGGGATTAATTTTCCCATCATTATCGGTGTCAATTAACGCATTTTCACCTTGCCCTAACTCATCTTTATCATTCACGCCATCGCCATCAGTATCTTTAGCAAGTGGGTTTGTACCAATCTCAATTTCGTATAAAGTAGTTAAACCATCGTTATCATCATCAGCATCATTTAGGTTCAAGATACCATCTGCATCTGTGTCTAAGGGATCATCGATGTTATTGCCGATCTCTTCATTATCATTGATTCCATCACCATCAGAATCTTCTTTATTAGGATTGCTGGCGAGTTTTTCTTCCTGTGCATCTGTTAGGCTATCGCTGTCGCTGTCGCTGTCATCTACAATATCAAGCACATTGATAACACCATCCATATCAGAATCTAAAGGCTGATCGGTATTGAGTCCCACTTCTTTTGCATCGCTGATTCCATCACCATCGGTGTCAGTTTTTGTAGGGTCAGTGTTTAGTTGTGCTTCAAGCGCATCACTAAGCCCATCACCATCTTGATCAAGATTATCTTTTGTATCTAAGGCATCGATTGTGCCATCGGTATCAGCATCCAAAGGTTGATCCATAAGATCACCGATCTCATCGCTATCAGAAAGACCATCGCCATCGCTATCTGCAAGCAATGGGTTTGTTCCCAATAATAGCTCGGTGATTGTTTCTAAAGCATCATCATCGTCATCGGTATCGAGCGCGTTGATAATACCATCACCATCGGTGTCCAAAGGCTTGTCGGTATTAGGTCCAATCTCATCAACATCGCTTAAACCATCATCATCTGTATCAGAGAGTAGGGAACTCGTACCTATTTTTTCTTCGAGTAACGTTGATATGCCGTCATTATCATCATCTAAATCAAGTGCATCGATAATGCCGTCTTTGTCCGTATCTAATGGATTGAATAGGTTAGTGCCAACCTCTTCATTGTCAGGAATACTATCGCCATCAGTATCGCTGAGGAGAATATCCGTCCCTATTTTATCCTCCTCTTCATCGCTCAAACCATCATTATCAGTATCAATGATTCTAACGGTTTCTACGGGAACCGCTAGGGCAGGTGTTTTAGGATTATCAGGTGTTACTTGTTGTGCAACCGCATTATTTTCACAAGTATTTTTTATTTTACAAGTGTAATACCACCAACTACCAGTAAACCAAAGGGCAGTGGCTATCAAAACCAGCAAAATGGATAATTTGAGAGAACTATTCTTCATGAAAATGTGATTCCTTAATTCCTTTTAAGCAATTTTTACTGTGTTCTATTTTACACGACTGTAAAGATATTCTTAGAAGCACTTTATATCGAAGATGAATGTTTTAAGGGAATGCAAACAGATTAAACCCGAATTAAAGGGGATAAAAGGCAAGAA
>CAZSXI010000207.1:0-4302 GCA_964611045.1 uncultured Cocleimonas sp.
GGTGGTCGCGACAACAACAATCCCCAAGGTCAAAACCAGGGACGTAGTCGCACTAACAATCACCGCAACGTTAAAGTCGGCGTAAGCACACGCGGAACAGCCCCGCCTCCAGGAAGTGGTGGTGATAGAGGATGGAAAGCAGATGTTGCAAGCCCGCAAGAACGAAAGACAGAAAATTCAAAACCCGTTGTTATAAGATACAGTAAAAAGCGCATTCTTGAGGATAAGCCTGAAGACAGCTAACCATGCGTCGTCAGCATCATTCAGACAATTTAAAATCAGGTATTCGTCATCAACTCCGAAACAGAAACAACAGAACTAGAACAAGCCCCTGCGCCCATCAAAAAAAAGAAAAACAGGCTTAACTGGTTCATCCCACTTTTTCTCATTGTTATTGCACTCGCTATGCTTCTTTTCTACCCTGCTTCTGAGCCTACAAAACCTGTCTCGCCTCAAACTACCTCCCCTACAAGTCCGGTATTTTCAGCGAAGGAATTATCCCTAAGTCTCGTCGGCACTTTTTTTAATGGCTCAGATGAAGATGAAATCGAGCAAGTTAATGCCTTAGAGAAAACCATTAATCATTTAAACACCAATACAACCAGCCTTGGCAAAAAAGCATTTAACGACATTAAAAACAATAACCTCAGTGGCACTATTCAGTTTTTTACTGCAGCAGCTAATAAGCAAAAGGACTCATCTGAGTCTGCAAAACTCTGGGTACATGCAGGTAATATACAAAACCTCACGTCCACAAAACAAGCACTACAAGCCTACAAAAAAGCCAATGAAAAAGATCCAGACAACAGCAATGCTTGGAGTCGCCAAGGACACATCTACCGCCAACTAAAGCAATTTGATAAAGCGGAAAGCGCCTACAGAAAAGTAGCCGCGATTAATAGCAAAAGCACGACCAACCAAGCTCTCTACCTTGTCAATCTTGCTCAACTCAGCCAATTACAAGGGGACATTAAAGGTGCAGAAGAATCATTTTTGGAGGCGCTAATGATTTATACAACCTTTGAGAATGATGCGGGTATTATAAATAGCAGTGAAGGCTTGGCTCGCCTTTACCAAAAAACCAAAAAATATTCAAAAGCTGAAACCTACTATTTAACCGCTATAGCGGCCCACCAAAAGAATGAGCAAAGCAAAGCAGCGGTCGCCAGCTATTCTGCACTTGGCGATCTCTACCAATTAAAAGATCAACCAGATAAGGCTCAAACGCAATATGAAAAAGCCTTAGAAATCAGCCTCAATAATAACTTTGAAGAAGATGCTGGCAAGCTTTATAAGCAACTGGGTGAACTAGCAGAAAAAAATGGCCAGCCCGAATTGGCAAAACAATACCTCGATAAAGCACTGCTACTCAATAGCGGGATAGAGGGTGGTGAGAAAACACCAAATAGCACGGCTGATAAATTTGCCAATTTAGCCATCGCGGATCGTAAAAAAAGAAAATTTGATAGCGCCGAAGAATATCATTTAAAGGCGATAGCGATTTACACGCAAAACAATCATACCAATGGCATCAATAGCCAAAAAATTAACCTAGGGTTTCTTTACAAGGTATGGGGCAAGCCTCAAAAGGCCTGTGAAATATGGAAAAGTAGCATCGCGCTATTAAAAAGAAGTAAAAATAGTCGCTTAGGCAACGTACAGAAGCTAATTAGCGCTAATTGTCGATAAAACCAAACAATTTGATCTAAAAACAACCAATAAACAATATATTCTAAGTCCACCCCCCTTGTTTTTTGATGATTTGTATTTTAATTAAGTACAAATCATCAAAAAACAAGGGGGGTGGACTCAATTAAAAGGCTAGTTTATCGACAGTTTAGCCTTTCCAAGACGCCTGCAACTCCAAAACAGCATCAATCACATCCTGTGGAGGGATTACACCCTCACGACCACGACCTACCGAATGCGAAACACCTTGAGCAACAACTTTATCACCACATGTAAAGGTGTGATCCTCATAAAAGTACTTACTATCGTAATCTTTGATATGCATCTCTAACGAAAACTTCTGAAAAACCTTTAAAGACGATTTGTAATTCATATCATGATACGCAACCAGTGGCATCCACTTACATAATATTCCCTAGATGAAAGGGTTGAATATCTCCAAGCCTTCAATCATTTCAAAATCTCGTGTGTTTCGCGTTACCAGCACTGCATTATGCACAGATGAAATAGAAGCTATTTGTGCATCTTCGGTGCTTATTGGGCGGCCTTCTTTTACACATTGCGACGCTATGTTTGCATATTTAATGGCAGCAATATCATCAAAATAAAGTTGATTCTCAGAAAACTCTTGTAGCATCCCATCAACTAATCCAGCAAGAATGCTCTTTCGCTTTCCCTTTGGCAACAAAGCCACTCCCAGCTTTATTTCTGCAATGGTGATTGATGTAATGAATAAATCGTTGCCTAATTGTTCATCCATCCAAATAATGACATGGGGATTTGGTTCTTGCCGAATTAATTCGGACAAGATATTTGTATCTAATATATACAACGCTATAAGGTAGTAAAGTCAGGTGCTTGACGGACAGGAGAACGTTTAGGCAACTCTAAATCAACACCACCAACTTCTGCAAAACGCTCATGGATACGAGTACCTAAACCTTTTTTATTTTTGGGTTTAGTCAACACAGCGTCACGGAGTATTCTTCGGGTTTGTTCTTCCATCGAAACGCCCTGTTGTGCCGCCATTATTTTAAGTTTTGTTTTTAAAGACTCGTCAATATTTCTGATTGTAAGCATTGCCATAACAAGCACCTTCTGATTCCAATGCATTCATTGTATGCAATGAATGCATTTCTGTCAACATCAGCAATTACTCAACAAGATTAACAATCTTCAAAACAAAGTAATTCTTCTTACCACGTTGTAACAAGATAAATTTATCATTAATCAAATCAGCTTTCGTCAGTTTAAAATCTTCACCTGAAATTTTCTCTTTATTCACTGAGATTGAATTCTCTTTAAGCGCACGACGTACTTCGCTGTTTGATTTTAAAAAGTTGGTATCAGTCGATAGTGCCGCAACAATATCGTATCCTTCATTGATATTTAAAGATGAAACTTCTGCCTGTGGCACACCATCAAACACATCTAAAAAGGTTTGATCATCCAGTGCTTTTAAATCTTCACTGGTCGATTTACCAAACAAGATTGAGCTAGCTTTAATCGCGTTATCTAAATCAGCTTGTGAATGTACCATTGCGGTAATCTCACTCGCTAAACGCTTTTGTAATACGCGCATATGCTTGGCTTCGTTATGCTCAGCAATCAGAGCATTTATCTCGCCTTCTTCTATAAAGGTAAAAATGCGAATGTACTTTTCACTGTCTTCATCGCCCGAGTTTAACCAGTATTGATAGAACTTGTAGGGCGATGTGTACTTCGCAGCCAGCCAAACATTACCGCCTTCACTTTTACCAAATTTAGAACCATCCGCCTTTGTAATTAACGGGCAAGTAATCGCATAACCTTTGCCCTTACCAATACGACGAACCAACTCTGTGCCCGTAGTGATATTGCCCCACTGATCACTTCCGCCCATTTGAAGGGTGCAATCATTCTCACGGTACAAATGCAAAAAGTCATAACCCTGCACTAGCTGATAAGTGAACTCGGTAAAGCTCATGCCTTCAGAGCCGCCCTCATCCGTGCCATCAGAGGTAATACGGTTTTTAACCGAATCCTTTGCCATCATGTAATTGACAGAGATATGTTTGCCCACATCGCGGATAAATTCGAGGAATGAAAAATCCTTCATCCAATCGTAATTATTCACCATCACGGCTGAGTTATTAGTTGTCTTGTCATTAAAATTAAGAAAGTGCTCTAACTGCTTTTGAATCGCATCTTGATTATGGCGTAAGGTTTTCTCATCCAACAAATTACGCTCAGCAGACTTACCCGAAGGATCACCAATCATCCCCGTCGCACCACCCACCAAAGCAACAGGCTTATGCCCGCAGCGCTGAAAATGCGCCAACAACATAATAGGAACAAGATTACCAATATGCAAAGAATCCGCCGTAGGATCAAAGCCCACATACGCGGAGCGCATCGCCTCGTTTAAATGCTCTTCAGCACCTGGCATAACATCGTGGATCATTCCACGCCATGTGAGTTCTTGGATAAAGTTTTTCATATTGGATAAATCAGATTAATTTTGGAAGCGATTATATAGGAATAATAAAGTCCACCCCCCCTCTTTTTTGACGTTTTGTACGGCTGTAATTGATTCCTCAGTGGATTATTGTTGTTACTGATCATCATTCTAAT
>CAZSXI010000208.1:0-4287 GCA_964611045.1 uncultured Cocleimonas sp.
GACTGATTTATGTCGAAGCTTCTCGAGGCTGTCCTTTTAAATGTGAATTTTGCTTATCTTCGTTGGATAAAACCTCTAAACCCTTTGAGCTTGATGCTTTTTTGGTAGAGATGGATAAACTCATCAAACGTGGCGCGCGTAATTTTAAATTTATTGATAGAACCTTCAACCTCAAAGTTAAAACCAGTGTTGCCATACTTGAATTCTTTTTAGAGCGTATGACAGATGATCTCTATTTACACTTTGAAGTCATCCCTGATAATCTGCCTGAAAAATTAAAGGAGGCATTGAAATGCTTCCCCAAAAATTCTTTGCAGTTTGAAATTGGTGTCCAAACTTTTGATCCAATAATTCAAACACTCATTAGTCGCAAACAAGATAATAATAAAACGTGCGAAAACATACGTTGGTTACGTGAACATACAGGTGCGCATATTCATGCTGATCTTATTTTTGGGCTACCCAGTGATACCGTTGAAAATTTCGCTAAAAGCTTTGATCAGTTAGTCACACTCAACCCGCAAGAAATACAACTCGGCATTCTAAAACGTTTACGTGGTGCGCCCATTAATCGCCACACTGATGAATATGAGATGCGATACAGCGCTACACCGCCTTATACCATTTTGCAAACTAGAGACATTAATTTTAGCACCCTACAATCAGTCAATCGTTTTGCGCGTTATTGGGAAATGATTGCAAATTCAGGGCGTTTTCCAAATACTTTGCTGATTATTTTGGACAGTGACAACAACTCTGCCTTCTCTCGATTTATGCAATTGACTGAGGCTCTTTTTCTCAGTGAAGGTAGTACTTGGAAAATATCACTTCCACGCCTCTATAAATTACTTTACAACGTAGTGATAGAGGAACTTCAAATCAACGAAGAAGCTATCAGAGAAAGTCTTGAAAAAGACTTTACACAATCAAAGCAAAAAGGCTCACTTGACGCACTGTTGAGCAAACAAAAAACAGCCCGTTCAGGTACAGCTAACAAACGCCAGCTCAATCATTCTATCTAGTTTCTAGTAGCTTACTAAGCTATCAGATTAATTGCCTAATGAATAGAGATGCCCTATAGTCTCAACTGCTAAATTTACGGTTTACGATCTTTTACAAGTAAAGGGAAAATGATACAAACACGACCTATGACTAAACTTTCGAGCTCAAATTTCATCTTTAAAATTACACTCCATATTACAACAATAGGAGTTGCTATTTTACTAGCGGGCTGCTTTGGCAATCCTCCCACAACCGCGGGTAGCCTGATAGGAGAAGCAAATGCTCAAGAAGTTCCTAAAGCTACAACCTCCAATGAAAAGAAGGAAAGTGCTACCACTCCTCTTCTCATAGAAAAACTAACACCACGCCATTCATACGAGCTAAAAGTCATTAACAGTATGTTGAAGCGTTACCATTACCGTAAGTTTGAGCTTAATGATGCTTTTTCTGAGAAAATACTTGCGCAGTACATCAAGCAACTTGATTCAAATAAACTTTATTTCACACAGTCTGATATCAATGAATTTGACAAGCACAAGCACAAGTTTGATGATTACATCGAAGCGGGTGACACCACTTTTGCCGTTAGCTTATTTAAGACCTACCAAAAACGTGTAAAAGAACGCTCTGATTTTGCGGCGATGCGTATTGAACAACCTTTTGATTTCAAAAAAGACGAAAGTTATACCTTTGACCGTAAAGATGTTGCATGGGCAGCTGACAGCAAAGCACTCGATGCGTTGTGGACCAAACGTATAAAGAACGATTACATCAATCAGATTTTATCAGACAAAAAACCTGATGAAACTATCAAAAGTTTGAAAAAACGTTATTTGAGTATTGCAAAACGTACCTCCCAAATTAAAAGCAATGAGTTATTTCAAAGCATTGCTAACTCCTATGCTGGTGCAATTGAACCACATACTTCTTATCTTTCACCACGGTCATCTGAGCAGTTTGATATTAATATGAGCTTGTCATTAAGCGGTATTGGAGCGGTATTAAGAACCGATGACGAACACACCAAAATCATCAGCGTTGTACCGGGTGGCCCTGCTGATTTAACGGGTAAAGTCTCTGCAGGTGATATTATTACGGGTGTTGGTCAAGGTAACAAAGATACCATTAAAGACATTATCGGCTGGCGCTTAACCGATGTGGTTAATGTTATTCGTGGTAAAAAAGGGAGTAAGGTTGTGCTTTCTATTCTTCCTCAAGAGACCGGCTTAGGTGGCAAGACCGAATACGTCAATATTGTTAGGGACAAAATAAAATTAGAGCACCAAGCAGCAAGCAAACGCATTATTAATATTAAACGTCCTAGCGGGAACGTAAAAGTTGGTGTCATCAAACTACCCTCTTTTTACATTGATTTTAAAGCACGAAATCGTGGTGATGCAGACTATGCAGGCACAACCCGTGATGTTAAGAAATTATTGCTTGAATTGAATAAAGAAAGCATCGATGAATTAATCATTGATTTACGTGGCAACGGTGGGGGTTCTTTAAGCGAAGTGGTTTCACTCACTGGTTTATTTATCGATACAGGCCCTGTAGTACAAATTAACGACACTACTGGTCGCACAGATATTCTTCGCGATAATGATTCTGGCTCAATTTACAACGGTCCAATGGCTGTGATGATTGACAAAGGAAGTGCATCAGCTTCAGAGATTTTCGCAGGCGCGATTCAAGACTATAAACGTGGCGTGATAATTGGCGAAACAACCTTTGGTAAAGGTACTGTACAAACCGTACTTCCTCTTGAGTCTTACACACGTAAGAAGTTTGATAAGCCTTTAGGTGAGTTAAAAGTCACTAGCGCACAATTCTTTAGAATCAATGGTGACAGCACACAGCACAAAGGTGTAGTCCCAGATATTTCGTGGGATTTACCAAAACTTGATGAAGAATTTGGCGAGCGTTCATACAAAAATGCACTACCTTGGCGTCGAATCAATATGGCAAAACACCATGATTTTAGTAAAGCATTTGGTTTAAGTGCCATTGCAAATGCCAAAGAAAAATCACTTTTAAGAATTGCCAAAAACCCAAAGTTTGTATCAACCGTTAACCGTTTAAAACTACTTGTTGAAGCGGGCAATGAAAAGATCGCTTCACTTAATTTATCGAAACGAAAAGCAAAACGTGAGTTATTTAATATCAAGCTACTTAAGCTTGAAAATCAACTGCAAACAGCAAATGGTAAACCTTCTTACAAAACCATCAAAGAACTCCGCGATGCACAAGAAAAGATCAATGATGATATTTTCAATAAAGAAAAGCCGGTTGATGTATTTTTGAATGAAGCAGCTAATATTTTGACTGATCTTAGAGGTACTAATTTTTTCTCTGCTGCTAAGTAAGAAAAAATATCCACGAGTCGAGCAGCGCAAGACAATATTACCCGACTTGTGGACAAATGCTTCTAACCCCAATGCCAGTAAGTTAAGAAAAAAGTCCCCTCCGCCTAGCAGGGGGAGGGTTAGGGAGGGGGTAGAAAGTTCGACTATAGTGCCATCTTTGAACCTCTACCCTCTCTCCCTGCTAGGGAGAGAGGACTTAATCAGAGGCCCCTATAGAAACCTTCCCTATATTACGTGTTAGATACATCATCACTGCCAAGATAACCAATAACAACGCTGTACCCGCTAATAGCGCATAATCCTCCAAATTAAGCATCGAATACAACATGCTGTACAAACCCGCTAACAACACTGTAATAATAGATGTTTTTCCAAAGCTCCTAATCGCAGCGTATGCGTACAGACTTATCATTATGATGATAATGGCAGCAGCAGATATATAAGCATTAAAGAACCCCGCATGTTCAGCCATAGACAGTAAAGTGAGGTAAAACATCGATAATGCCAAACCAATCATACCGTATTGCACTACGTGTAAGCTCCTGCCGATACCTAGCTCAAATAACAAAAATGTAATATAAGTCAGTATAAAAAACAGCACACCGTATTTAATCGCTCGCGTTATTTGTGAATATAAAGAGACTGATTCAAATAAATTCACACCTGCACTAAACTCATCTACATTAAAATTTTGTGTTTCTAATGTCCAAAGCTGTGGATAGTTTCTTGCCAAATGCGGTACTGACCAATTAGCTTGAAAACCTTCAGCCGTAACTTCGTGCTCATCAGGCAAAACATTGCCTTGAAAACTTGGGTGTGGCCAATCAGACCTTACTGATACATCAGTCGTTTTCCCAAATGGGCTAAAGAAAAAACCTCGACTACCATTGACATTAATATCTAATGAAAATTGATAGCT
>CAZSXI010000209.1:0-4268 GCA_964611045.1 uncultured Cocleimonas sp.
AAGAAATAGCTAACTCAATTACCCCCAGTTTCTGTAACTCAGCAGTCATTAAGTCTAAATCTACATCAAGCTTACCAAGACCAGATTTAATCGCCATCTCCCAGATAGAAGCAGAACTCACAAATAATTGATCTGCTTCTTTAATTAATGTTTTTGCCTCAGCAGAAAGCTTATCAGGCTCTGACAAAGCCCAGATAACAATATGTGTATCCAACAAAATATGCATACTTAATCCGCTTCAAAAAGATCAAGAAGGTCATCAGGCAAGGCTGCATCAAAATCATCTGATACCTTAATTTTCCCCGCCAAAGTACCAAAACTAAATGCTTTACCACCTTTAACTTCAAGTGGAATCAACTTTGCTAAAGGTTTACCCGATTTAGCAATAATAAAGCTATCACCTTTACTTACTTGCTCAACCAATTGAGAAAGCTGTGTTTTTGCTTCATAAATATTAAGCTGTTGCATGATATACCTCGTATTTAAGATCCAATTTTACAGCATATTGACCAACTTGGTCAAATTGAAGTCTCCGACGCTATATAAAATACAAATCGTCAAAAAATAGGGGAGGTGGACTAAGAAAATAGTTCTATTACACCTAAAATGACTCAAAATAGCATTAAATTTAATGGCTAAATGATGGCTGCTATCAACTCGAAATCCCTTATGGCATTGCATTTTTATTATTCTGTGGATCACTAGCTATTTATTTTTACTATTAGACTAATCTATTGACAATAACAACCTATACTAATAATCATGAAGCAATTAACAGACTTAAAAGCGATTCTGCATTCCAAACGCGCCAATATTTATTATCTGGATAAATGCCGTGTTATGCAAAAAGATGGGCGAGTACTTTACCTAACAGAAGAACAAACCGAAAAACAGTATTGGAATATCCCTATTGCCAATACCACCTGCATACTGCTTGGTACAGGCACATCCATCACCCAAGCCGCCGTAAGAATGCTTGCGCAAGCCGGTGTACTAATCGGCTTTAGTGGTAGCGGTGGCACACCACTCATAGCCGCCAATGAAGTTGAATGGCTAAGCCCACAAAGTGAATATCGCCCAACAGAATACATTCAAAACTGGATGTCATTTTGGTTTGACGACCAGCAACGTTTAAAAGCTGCCAAACGTATTCAACAACTACGCCTTGATTATATGCACCGCGTGTGGAGCAAAGACAAAGACTTAAAAGCAGAAGGCTTCACCTTAGACGACCCTGATATACAACGCGCTCTTACACAATTCTCATCAAAGATAGATCAATGCAGCAACGTAACGCAATTACTCTTGATAGAAGCCCAACTCACCAAAAGCCTCTATAAAATAGCTGCCAACCGCACCAAAATAAAAGACTTCGTGCGTAACCACGAGAACGTTGACGATGCCAATGCCTTTCTAAGCCATGGCAACTATTTAGCTTATGGCTTAGCCGCATCAACCCTCTGGGTGCTAGGCATCCCACATGGTTTTGCCGTATTGCACGGTAAAACTCGCCGAGGTGCATTGGTCTTTGATGTGGCAGATTTAATCAAAGACACGCTGATATTACCGTGGGCATTTATTTGTACAAAAGAGGGCGCGACCGAACAAGAATTTAGACAACAATGTTTACAAAACTTCACCAAACACAAAGCATTAGATTTTATGTTTGAAAGCGTCAAACAACTCAGTGTCGAACACGCAATGCACAAAGTTAAACAAGACAAACAAGAACTCCCACTCCCTCAGGGAGAGGGCTGGGGTGAGGGAAAAAATGACTAACACCGCGTTATACCCAGTTTTCAATCTTCAAACCATCAACACGACTGAATTCTTTGGTGTTATTGGTAATCAACGTCAACCCCAAAGACAATGCATGAGCGGCAATCCACAGATCATTAGCACCGATAATTTGACCTTTCAATTCCAAAGAACTGCGGATACTTGCATAGTTTTGAGCAATCTCAATAGGCATTGGGAGTACAGGCAAGCGATTAATGAGTTGGTTAATATTTTTCAATGCAGCCTGAGATTCATTACTTTTCAATGCGCCGCTATAAAGCTCACCAAAAGTAATCAAAGATATTACAACCTCACCCCGTTTCAAAGTATCAAAGCGTTTTGCAATCGAAGGAGGGCGTCGATTTTTAAGATAAATACAAGTATCGGTATCCATCATGAAAAGTGTAGTCATATATCAAAATTTCGTTCTTGTGGTGGTAAATCTTCTCTACCATCTTTCATAAAATCATCAGGGAAAGACGCAAAAATATCCATTACATCCGCAAGCGTGTCCTGTTTAGGTCGAATAACCAACTCACCATCGCGGCTAAAAATTTCAACCTCATCAACCTCAAGCTGGAACTCCTTAGGAATACGAACAGCCTGTGAATTGCCACTTTTAAAAACGCGCGTAGTCACTCGTTTTGTCACCAAAGGATCAGTCATAAATCACCTCATGTATATATATAGTGTATATACTTTAACATTTCTAAGTAATATCATCAAATGCCACAAGCTCCCTCTCCCCTGGGGAGAGGGCTGGGGTGAGGGGAAAGGCACAAAATTATGATGGTCACATTCGTCTCACAGTGCGAAAAAAAGTCACTCAATAAAACCAGACGAGTGCTAGATGCCTTCGCCAATCGAATAGGCAACCGAACATGGCAAACCGTCATCACTAACGAAGGCTTAATCGCCGTAAAAAAACTATTAAGAAAAACGGCCAGTAAAAACACAGCCGTCAGTTGTCATTGGATACGCAGTCGATCACGATCAGAGTTTTTATGGGTGGTGGGAAATAAGGACAAGTTTAATGCCGATGGTTTTGTGCCTGTTAATTATACTCAAGTTGATGTGCCAATGATCGAACGATTCTCCTTAAACTCACAAGTGACGGCACTACTTTCTGGTCTAGCTGGTTTATTTCACGATGTTGGTAAAGCAACATTTTTATTTCAAGAAAAGTTAGATGGGCGCAACAAAACTAAGGGATATGAGCCTTATCGTCATGAGTGGGTTTCACTCAGGATTTTTCAAGCATTTGTAAATAATAGTGATGACGAGCAATGGCTAGATAGGTTAATCAATATAGATAATCAAGCTGAAGTTGAAATGTGTAAAAACCTTGAATCTTTAAAAGATGGTATTGCGAAGAAACCTGATAACCCTTTCAAAACCATGTCACCAATCGCAAAACTTGTTGCATGGTTGATTGTTTCTCATCATAAGTTGCCGCAGTACCCAAAAAATGAAAGTAATCCACCTAACTTCGAGAATATGACTAAGTGGTTAGAAGAGGTTTTTGAACCTTGTTGGAATACACCACAATGTTTGAGTGATGATTGGAAAGCTGAGGATATAGAAAAAAACTGGAGTTTCCCCTCTGGGACACCACTAAAAAGCGCAATGTGGCAGACCCAAGCAAGTGAATTAGCAAAAAAAATATTACGTCACGATCGAATGTTTTTACAAAGTTGGTTTAATCAACGTTACACCACCCATATTTCAAGACTATGTTTGATGCTTGCTGATCATTATTATTCCTCAGGAGTAAAGATAAGGCCTAAATGGCAAGATAGAAATTTTCACGCTTATGCAAATACCTATAAAGATGATAAAGGTAATAAAAAGTTAAAACAGAAGCTAGATGAACACAATATTGTTGTTGGTAAAAGTGCTTATGATATTGCAAGAGAGTTGCCTAGTTTACGTTCGCAATTGCCAGCCTTAAAGCCTAATAAGGCGTTCACAGCTAGAGTACCATCTAAATTTCAGGCTGATTATGGTTGGCAAGACAAGGCTTTTGATCTTACTAAAGAGATTAAAGAAGACGCAACAAAGTATGGTTTCTTCGGCGTGTGTCAGGCATCAACAGGTAAAGGTAAAACACGAGCTAATGCACGCATTATGTATGGTTTATCGGAAGAGGGAAATTGCCGTTTTAGTATCGCATTAGGCCTCAGAACGTTAACCCTTCAAACTGGGGATGCGCTTAATGATGACTTACAATTAAAAAATGAGATGGCTGTTTTAATTGGCTCACAAGCGGTAAAAGATTTACACAATCAATCTAAAATTCCAGAAGTTACTGAAGAAGAAAAGTATGGTAGTGAATCAGCAGAATCTTTATTAAAAGATCAAATTGCTTTAATTGAAAATTTACCAGAGATCAAAGGTGACTTCTCAAAATGGCTGGAACATGACCCAAAAATTCTTAAATTAATACAAGCTCCTGTCTTGGTAAGTACGATTGATTATCTTATGCCTGC
>CAZSXI010000210.1:0-4259 GCA_964611045.1 uncultured Cocleimonas sp.
ATTTACCCAATCTTCTAAATAATCAATCATGCCTGCTGCATCAAAACTCTTACCTTCTGAAGCCAGAACATATTTACCATCTTTGTAGTATTCAGATGCGGCACAATCAAGCCCTAAGTAAATATCTTTACCCGGTGTGTAGCCTGCATTTTCAATCGCTTCTAGAATCACTTCGATAGCTTCTTCGTTGGATGATAAATCTGGCGCAAACCCACCTTCATCACCTACTGCCGTATTCATACCGCGTTTACTCAGAACAGTTTTAAGATTATGAAAAACTTCTGTTCCGTAACGAACGGCTTCCGCAAGGCTTGGCGCACCGACCGGTACAATCATAAACTCTTGCATATCAACGCTGTTATCAGCGTGCTCTCCACCGTTGATAATATTCATCATGGGAACGGGTAACTTGAAATTTTCATTCGTGCCAAATTTGTCACCCAAGTATTGATACAATGGTGTGCCTTTATCATTTGCGGCAGCGTGTGCCGTTGCAAGTGATGCGGCCAACAGTGCATTTGCACCTAAGCGACCTTTGTTATCAGTGCCATCCAACTCGATCATTGCATTGTCGATGCCCGATTGATCTTCAGCATCCATGCCGATAATTAGTTTAGCTATTTCACCATTTACATTTTCAACCGCTTTAAGAACACCCTTACCCATGAAGCGTGAGTTGTCTTCGTCGCGTAGCTCTATCGCTTCACGTGCACCCGTTGATGCGCCTGATGGAACAATGGCTCGCCCTGTTGTGCCATTATCGAGTGTGATTATGGCTTCTACTGTTGGGTTTCCTCTTGAGTCGATGACTTCACGTGCTTTTATACTGCTAATTTTAGACATTTAAGTTTCCGCTATCAAATATTTAGTGAGCTGACCGTTTGTTTTTAAAACGGATAACTCAATTATGTCGCAGTTTTTTTGCGACGTAGTTTGTAGGAGGTGTTTTTTTATAGTCCACCCCCCCGTTTTATTGCTGATTTGTATTTATAAAATACTACAAAGACTCTTCTAAAAATGGTTTAGCCTTAACAACCTGATCAATTTCTAATAAAGTTTCTAAAAGCTCACGCATACGTCCTGTTGGCCATGAGTTTGGCCCATCGCTCAAGGCTTCGTCAGGCACTGGATGTGATTCCATGAATATTCCTGATATTCCTGATGCCATAGCTGCTCTTGCAAGTACAGGTACGTGTTGTCTTTCCCCGCCAGAACACGTCCCTTGCCCGCCTGGTTGTTGAACAGAATGCGTTGCATCAAAAACGATGGGAACATTGGATTCTCTCATTGAAGCAAGTCCACGCATATCAGATACTAGTGTGTTATAACCAAAGCTTGCGCCACGCTCACAGAGCATAATCTGTTCATTGCCAGTAGCTTTCGCTTTATCGATGACGTTTTTCATATCCCAAGGTGCAAGGAACTGACCTTTTTTGATGTTAACTGGAATCCCCTGCTTTGCCACGTTTTGTATAAAGTTTGTTTGTCGGCATAAAAATGCGGGCGTTTGCATCACGTCAACAACGGATGCAACCTCATCCAATGGCGTATATTCATGAACGTCTGTTACCACTGGCAAACCAAGATCATTTTTTACTTTTTCTAAGATGCGTAAGCCTTCTTCCATACCCGGCCCACGGAAACTAGTGTGAGAAGAACGGTTTGCTTTATCAAATGATGCTTTGAAAATATAGGGGATACCTAAATCATCAGTAATAGCCTTTAGCCTTTCTGCAATCTCCATCGTCAGTTTTTCTGACTCAACAACACAGGGTCCTGATAATAAAAAGAACGGTTTATCGAGTCCTGCTTCAAAATGGCAAAGTTTCATTATTTCCTCTTTTTTTCTTAGCTATAAAATAGATGACGAATAGATTAAGCAGGTTTTTTATTACTCTCACGATGATAATCCAACGCAGCATTTATAAAGCCAGTAAAGAATGGATGTCCTGTTCGTGGGTGTGATGTGAATTCTGGATGCGACTGACAACCCATAAACCATGGGTGGTTTGGTAGCTCTACAATTTCTACCAAGGTTTCATCGTGTGAGACACCTGAAATAACCATACCATTCTTAACCAACACATCACGGTAGTTATTATTGAACTCATAACGATGACGATGACGCTCTGTAATTTCATCTGCACCATAAGTTTTTTGAGCCAACGATCCTTTTGTTAAGTAGGCTTTCTGTCCACCTAAACGCATTGTGCCGCCCATATCAGATTCAGCACTGCGTTTTTCCAGATCTCCTTCTTCTGTCATCCATTCAGTGATTAAACCAATAACAGGGTGAGGCGTATCAATATCAAATTCTGTACTGTTTGCACCTTCAAGCCCTGCACAATGACGCGCATATTCGATGACAGCTAGTTGCATACCTAAGCAGATACCCATGTAAGGTACATTGTTTTCGCGTGCATATTGAATGGCTTTAATTTTTCCTTCAACACCACGCTCACCAAATCCACCAGGGACAAGAATGGCATCTGCACTTTTTAATACGTCAATACCATCCTGTTCTAATTTTTCAGAATCGATGTATTCAATACGTACTTTTGATTCGGTTTGAATACCAGCATGACTCAGTGCTTCATTTAATGATTTGTACGATTCAGTTAAATCGACATATTTACCCACCATAGCAATAGTCACTTCTGATTTTGGAAATGCCATGCCGTGTACTACTTTTTCCCAATCTGAAAGATCAGCAGGTTTGAGGTTCTCTAGCTTTAATTTTTCAGCAACGATTTGATCAAGATTTTGCGAATGTAACCACAGCGGTATTTTGTAAATATTATCCATGTCTATTGCAGGGATAACCGCCTCTTCTTTTACATTGGTAAATAAGGCTATTTTTTTACGTTCTTTATCAGGAATGGGTCGCTCACTACGACACAATAAAATATCAGGCTGGATACCAATGGAACGTAGTTCTTTAACCGAATGTTGAGTAGGCTTAGTCTTTAGCTCACCTGCAGCGGCAAGATAAGGAACAAGTGTGAGGTGCATAAATAAGGCATTGCTACCCTCTTCCACACCCATTTGGCGTAAAGCTTCCATGAACGGAAGTGACTCAATATCACCAACCGTTCCACCAACCTCAACCATCGCAATATCAAAGCCTTCAGCGCCTGCGCGAACACTGCGTTTGATTTCATCCGTGATATGAGGAATAACTTGTACGGTAGCACCTAAATAATCACCTTGACGCTCTTTACGAATGACTCGGCTGTAGATACGACCGGTTGTGAAATTATTGAGTTGTGTTGCAGTGAAATTAACAAATCTTTCATAGTGACCTAAATCTAGATCCGTTTCTGCACCATCTTCGGTTACAAAAACCTCGCCATGTTGAAAAGGACTCATGGTTCCCGGGTCAACATTGATATACGGATCAAGCTTCATCATGGTAACACTCAAACCACGCGCCTCTAAAATTGTACCTAAAGAAGCGGCAGCGATGCCTTTACCTAGAGAGGAAACTACACCACCGGTGATGAAAATATATCGTGTCATATTATGCTTGCCCGCATCTGATATTGAGAGGTTTTATCAGGGCTGAATCCTAACATACCCCATATAAATGAAACAGTAGATAAGGAAACAATAATGTAAATTAGAGAAATAATTTATAGCTATATCGATTTAGGGAAATCTTTTAAACAACATCGACCTGAAGGATTTTGGCTCTCACATGAACAGAAGTTATTTTTAGTTTGATCGATGACATATTTTTTTAACTGTGAATCTTTCTTGGCTTCTGCGAGTGTGATGTCAAAACAATAACAAGCCATTGCATCACCGTTCTGTGGCTCTTTTACTCCAACTAATGTTCGCAGCTCAGATTTGGTGATAATCAAATCAGTCTCATCGAAATAAACGACTTCACAATCAGGATCTTTACAAAAATAATAAGCTTTATTGCTTAATGTTGTGAGTTTTTGATTCCAAGGTTTTTTTATATGCTGCAAGACAGTTGAGTAAGGCACTTGAAGGTACTCCTTACTATTTTTCGAGCAAATATGTCGCTTAGGGCTAGTATTTTCCCTTGTTTTTATATCAGTAGTAGAACAACAACTCATATTTACTCGTACAAAACGTAGATAAAAAGGGGAGGTGGACTATCAAAATCGACCTTAAAAATAACTAATAATGCTCAATTAGTGTACCGAACCCAGTAATTTCATCTTTTTCTATTTGAATTTTAGAAAAACTCGCATAATCAACATTTAAGCTAAACAAGCGATCATCTTGCA
>CAZSXI010000211.1:0-4232 GCA_964611045.1 uncultured Cocleimonas sp.
ATTTATCGAAGTATTCCCCCAGAGTTAACCTATGAAACCCGTATTCGCCCTTGTTGGCCGCCCTAATGTTGGCAAATCTACCTTATTTAATCGCCTTACCAAGTCGCGCGATGCACTGGTGGCTGACTTTCCCGGTCTCACACGTGATCGAAAATACGGTCAGGGCGTTTTAGGCGCAGACAGCCAAGAAGGTAATGAGGGGCGTAGCTACCTCGTTATTGATACGGGCGGATTAAGCGGTGATGATGTTGGCATTGATGAATACATGGCAACGCAAACATGGCTTGCGGTTGATGAAGCTAGTACCGTGTTGTTTATGGTGGATGGTCGAGAAGGATTAACCCCCGCTGATCATTTAGTGGCTGATCGATTACGCCGTGCGGGGAAAAAGTTTTCTTGGTGGTAAACAAAACCGACACCGTAGACCCTGACCAAGCAACCTCAGAGTTTTATCAATTAGGCTTTAAAGATGTATTCGCCATTGCTGCCTCTCAAGGGCGTGGCGTAACCCAGATGATCAGGGCGCTACTAGAAACCTTTCCTATTATTGAAGAGGAGATAATCCCTGAAGAACACGCTGACAGTATTCGTATTGCCTTTGTTGGCAGACCCAATGTAGGTAAATCCACCCTCATCAATCGTATTATGGGCGAAGAACGTGTTGTGGCATTTGATAAACCTGGTACGACACGCGACAGTATTTACGTACCTTTTGAGCGAGATGGCCAAAAATATACATTGATTGATACCGCAGGCGTTCGTCGCAAAGCCAAAGTTAAAGAGGCTATTGAGACTTTTAGCATTATTAAAACACTCTCGGCGATTGAAAATTCACACGTTGTTATTATGTTGCTCGATGCCCACGAAACCATCACTGATCAAGATGCACATTTGCTAGGGCTTGTTTTAGATGCTGGTCGATCTTTAGTTATCGCCATCAATAAATGGGATGGTTTAGGCGAATACGAGCGTGATCAAATCAAAGTTAAATTAGAGGTGAAACTCCCCTTTCTTGATTTTGCAGATAAGCATTTTATCTCAGCATTGCACGGCACAGGCGTTGGACATTTATACAAATCGGTTCACGAAGCTTATGATTCTGCTATGCTTAAAGTGTCAACTGCGCGCATGACAAGAATGTTACAAACAGCAACCGAAGCACATCAACTGCCCATCGTGGCAGCAAGTCGAATTAAGCTACGTTATGCACACCAAGGTGGTAGTAACCCATTTACGGTTATTATTCATGGCAATCAAACCAAGCGTATACCCGGTAGTTACAAACGCTATTTGATGAATTATTTTCGTGAGACATTAAATCTAAAAGGCACGCAAGTTAGGCTTGAATTTAAAACAGGCGATAACCCATTCGAGGGTAAAGATAAACGTGCCAGATTATCGCCCTCTGAAATATTTCGTCAAAATAAAAAGAATCCTCACAGGAAGTCGCTGAAGAAAAGTAAAAAAAGAAAGTAGTAGCAGAAGAAATAGAACTTAGCGCTGTTTTATTGGACTAATAAAAACAATTAAAGGGAATATATTTTGAAATTGTATAACTTTTTTTCACTAATTCTGTTCACGCTATTTTTGACAACAAATAGCCACGCCAAGCTACCCATTGGCATGAACACCAATGAAATCCAGCACGTTGATTCTAGCGTACCTTTTGTTAATGTCTTCAAAATGGCAATGCCATTTAAGGATGCGAAGAAACTCACCAACGGCAATGTGGTTTTTGATAAAGACGGCTGGCCACGCGACTTAAAAGGCGGACAAGCTGGCAGTTATATGCTCCATTGGCTTCCTGCGGGCACACTTCCTGAAGGAAACTACACGGTACTTTATGATGGTGAAGGACAAATTTCTTACGAAAGTAACGCGGGCGATGTGAAAGTTGTTAGCTCGGCACCCGGCAAAGATATTATTAACATTCGCTCAGGTAGCGATAAATTCATCCAAGTCGCGCTCATTATTAAACGCTCAGACCCACGTAAATATCTGCGCAATATTCGTGTGCTACTACCCGGTGGCATCTGCGCCAACAACCCTTTCAAAAGGGTTAATGCTGCCAATCAATGTAACGGTAATTACCTCTCTTTTGAAAAGCACCACGAGCGCATCGTATTCAATCCTGATTATTTAAGATTCATGAAAGACTTCAAAGTCATACGCATGATGAATATTTCAGGCATCACGCGCAACCCTATTCGCCGCTGGGAGCAAATGCCCCACATGAGCAAAGCAACATGGGCAGGCTACGAAGGCACACGTGGCGCTCCGTTAGAAGTTATGGTTAAACTGGCAAATATTCTAAACCGAGATGCTTGGTTTAATATTCCGCACGCGGCTGATGACAATCTCGTTCGACAGTATGCGAATTATGTTGCTCGTCATTTACGCCCCAATCTAAAAGCTTACATCGAATACACCAACGAGGCATGGAACACCGTCTTCATGCAAACCCATTACACCAAACAAATGGGGCATAAGCTCGGACTAGACAAAGACCCAAACCAAGCAGGCTATAAATACTATTCTCAACGATCTGTAGAAATCTTCAAGATATTTGAACAAGCCTTTAGAGGTAAGCAACGATTAGTCCGAGTGATGGGCGCATGGTCTGCTAACCGTTATTTGACCCCCGTTGTGATGGAACATAAAAATGCCTTCCAACACGTTGATGCGATGGCGATTGCGCCCTACTTTTTCGTTCATGCCAAAGCTTTGGCTGGCGTAAACAGCGTACCCAGTGTTTTTGCCTTAATGAAAGACGATAAGAAGAATCCCTACTCCATGAATAATGTCTACAAAATGATTGGGCAACAAATGGAATTTGCGAAAAAATACAAGGTGAAACTGATTGCCTATGAAGGTGGGCAACACCTTACCGATCCAAAAGCACGTTCCACTAAAAGCAATCCGAATCAATTTTTAATTGGTGCAAACCGTGTTCATACCATGGAAAAATTCTATATCGAATTTTTACAAAACTGGGATCGGATTACCGGTGGATCTTTGTTTGTGGCTTTCTCTGCACCCAGAACTTGCCAGTTTTATGGTTGCTGGGGAGTTAAAGAATATTTGAATCAGCCTAATGCTAAAGCGCCTAAGTATCGGGCTTTGCAGAAATTCTTTTAGAGCTACTTGCTTTGAAGTTTCCCCTCACCCCAGCCCTCTCCCTCGGGAGAGGGGGCAAAACAACCTAAATAACAAAACTTGTAGTAAACTTATGGCAACGTCCTATTTATCCCCTCTCCTTGGGGAGAGGGCTAGGGTGAGGGGAAACAGTGCCAAACAAAACAAAAGCCCAACAATTACGCCAAAATCAAACAGAGGCAGAAAAGCAATTGTGGCGACAACTAAGAAATCGTAATCTCGCAGGTTATAAATTCAGAAGACAAGACCCAATAAAACCTTACATCGTAGACTTTTGTTGCTTCTCTGAAAAACTCATTATTGAGCTAGATGGTGGACATCACAATGAAGAAGCACAAATACTCTATGATAATAAGCGTTCTGACTTCTTAGAATCACAAGGCTTTGTTATTCTACGCTTTTGGAACAATCAAATTTTAGGTGAGATGGAAGCAGTATTAAATGAGATATTACTTGTATTGGAGCCTGCCCCCTCACCCCAGCCCTCACCCTCAGGGAGAGGGAGCTAAAACACTGAATAACTTCTCCTATCTGTCCCCTCTCCTCGGGGAGAGGGCTAGGGTGAGGGGAAGTATCAAAGTACAAAACAACAATGGAAACACCAACTAATGATCATCATGTACGGCATAAAAAACTGCGACACCATCAAAAAAGCACGCAAGTTTTTAGAAACCAACAATATCAATTACGAATTCCACGACTTTAGAGAGGATGGCTTAAACCCCATCCAGCTCCGTGCATGGCTTAAAGAGCTTGGCTGGGAGAAAGTCATCAACAAACGTAGCACCACTTGGCGTAATCTACCCGATGAAACCAAAGAAAACATGGATGAGACTTTAGCGATGGTGGTGGCTGAACAACAACCTACTATCATCAAACGTCCTGTACTTGAACTGGCAGATAAAGTTATGATTGGGTTTTCTGAAAAGACCTATCAATCACTCTTGTAGATTTTAAATTATGTCCAAAACTCTTGAGCTAACTAAAGCACTCATTTCACGCGCATCTGTAACACCCGATGACAAAGGTTGTCAGCAAATACTCATCGATCACTTAGAACCACTAGGCTTTAAAAC
>CAZSXI010000212.1:0-4227 GCA_964611045.1 uncultured Cocleimonas sp.
AAAACAGGATCATTACTTTCAAGCGCAATCGGCAGATAGTACTTCAAGGTTAATTTTGGCTTATTAGATTGATTATAGAATTCAGCAAGTAATGCTTGATGAAATTGTTTCTCATCAAAGCTTTTATCATCCGCGCATACAATGCTCGTACTTAAAACGATAAGTAGTAGATTAAGCAATAAGAACTGCTTAGATTTCACAAAAATCATAAATTGTATCCGTCCTTAGATATTCTATAAATATAGTCCATTACTGAAGGAATGAATTTGCGCTATTGCATAAAGTCCCGTTAACAACCGCTAACTGGTATAAACCACCCCTAAATAAATAGTGAATGCCCGAAAAATCACGCTATAATCCCGCAGCTATGTCGATACGAGTCATTGGAATTAATCATAAAACTGCCCCCGTTGCAGTACGCGAAAAAGTTGCGTTTACGCCCGATGGTTTAATTGAAAAACTCAATCAAATCAAAACAAATAACATTAAAAATAAAAAAGATAATCAATGTGAGATTATCATCCTGTCTACTTGTAATAGAACCGAAATATACTCATCATCTGAACATGATTTTGATGAAATAAGTTGTTGGTTTAACCATCAGAACAACATGGACCAGCAAGAACTAAACCAACACCTTTATGATTATTCTGGTGAGCAAGCAATCCAGCACGTCATGCGTGTTGCAAGTGGTTTAGATTCTCTAGTGTTAGGCGAACCACAAATCCTTGGGCAACTAAAGGTTGCTTTAAAAACAGCATCTGAACAAAAAACAGCAGGCACAACGCTTAAACGCTTGATGCAACATACCTTTTCCACCGCTAAAAAAGTGCGTACACAAACCAGTATTGGCTCTAACCCTGTATCTGTTGCGTTTGCGGCTGTTAGTTTGGCCAAACAAATCTTTAGTAAGTTAGACAAAAAATCAGCGCTGCTCATTGGCGCAGGCGAAACTATTGAGCTTGTTGGCAAACATCTCAAAAATGCGGGTATTGGCAAACTCGTCATTGCCAACCGTAGCGTCGAAAATGCCACCAAACTTGCCAATGATTTAGGCGGGCTTGGTGTTGGGCTACAACAAATGAGCGACTATCTACCCGAAGCTGACATTGTCATTTCATCAACTGCTGCGCCACTACCCATCATCGGTAAAGGCACGGTTGAATGGGCGTTAAAGCAACGCAAGCACAAGCCTATCTTCATGGTTGATATTGCGGTGCCACGTGATATTGAAGAAGAAGTTGGCGAGCTTGACGATATTTATCTCTACACGGTTGACGACTTACAGTCAGTAATCGAAGAAAACCTCAGCTCACGTCAAGAAGCGGCAAAACAAGCCGAAGGGATGATTGATGTTGAAGTTGATAATTTTATGGGTTGGATTCGCGCCCAAGATAAAATGCAATTGATTAAAAACTATCGCACTAAGATCACCACAATTCAGCAAGAAACGTTAGAAAAAGCCTCAAAATTACTGGCGAATGGTGAATCTCCTGAAGAAGCACTCAAATTTTTAGCCCACACGCTCACCAATAAATTAGCCCACGATGCCACGGTTGCCATGAACAAAGCCGCGCATTCGGGGGATCACAAATTGCTTGAAGCATCAGACAAGATACTAAATTTATCTGATGTTTCACCCGCAAATGAAAATAATAAGGACAATCAGTGAAAACATCTATTTTAAGCAAATTAGACACCCTCGGTGACCGCCAAGAAGAAGTCGCAGGATTATTGGCAGATCCAGAAGTCATGGCCGACCAAAATCAATTCCGCCAATTATCGGTGGAATACAGCCAGCTCGACCCTATTGTCATCGAATACAAAAACTATATGCAAGCGCTGGATGACAAAAAAACCGCCGAAGAAATGCTCAGTGACCCTGAATTAAAAGAAATGGGGCAAGAAGAACTCTCTGACGCTAAAAAATCCTTAGCAGTATTAGAATTAAAACTACAAAAACTCCTACTACCCACCGACCCGCACGATAAGAGCAATATCTTCTTAGAAATTCGCGCAGGCACAGGTGGCGACGAAGCGGCTATTTTTGCGGGCGACCTATTCCGTATGTATTCGCGCTACGCCGAACAAAAACGCTGGCAAGTTGAGGTCATGAGCCAAAACATCGGCGAGCATGGTGGTTATCGCGAGATGATCGTGCGCATTGCTGGCGATGGCGCATATTCCCGTTTAAAGTTTGAATCTGGCGCGCACCGCGTTCAACGCGTACCCGAAACCGAATCCCAAGGACGTGTGCATACTTCAGCCGCAACCGTGGTTGTCATGCCAGAACCCGATGCCGTTGAAGCTGAAAAAATCAACTCTGGCGACCTACGCATCGATACGTTTAGAGCATCAGGTTCAGGTGGTCAGCACGTAAACAAAACCGACTCTGCCGTGCGTATCACACATTTACCCACAGGTATCGTAGTCGAGTGCCAAGACCAACGTTCACAGCATAAAAACAAAGCACAAGCACTCTCCGTATTATCTGCCCGTATTTTAGAAGGTCAACGCGCGGTGCAAGATAAAGAACAAGCCGAAACCCGCAAATCATTAGTGGGTTCAGGCGATAGATCAGAGCGAATTCGCACTTATAACTTCCCTCAAGGGCGCGTGACGGATCACCGTATCAATCTCACACTGTATAAATTAGATGATTTCATCATGGGTTCTATCGACCAGATTATTGACCCTTTAATTAATGAATATCAGGCAGGACAGTTGGCGGAATTAGCGGAAGAGAACTCCTAATAAATAACGCCTAAACAGGATAGAAGATAGCGCGCCCAAGACAATGACAAGCAACACGATAAAAACTGTATTACAAGAGGCACAAACCAATCTTGTAGAAATATCAGAATCACCTGCTTTGGATGCCGAATTACTGCTGGCATTTTGTCTCGATAAAAATCGTAGCTATCTATTCACATGGCCAGATACTGTGATAGATGAAGCACAACTAACGCACTTCAATACGTTAATCGAAAAACGTCTAACCGATTACCCCGTGGCTTATCTATTAGGCACAAAGGCTTTTTGGACACTCGACCTATTCGTCACGCCCGATGTATTAATCCCGCGCCCCGAAACCGAGTTACTCGTAGAAATTGCCTTACAGAAAATCAATGACATAAAAGCACCCAAAATATTAGACTTAGGCACAGGATCAGGTGCAATCGCCTTAGCACTCGCCAGCGAACGACCGGATGCAAACATTATCGCCTGTGACTATTCAAATAAAGCATTGAAAATTGCAAATACAAACGCAGAGAATAATGGATTAGAAAAACAAATCACGTTTATAAAATCAGATTGGTTTTCAAATATCAATGAGACAAATTTTGACCTAATCGTATCCAACCCACCCTATATAGACTCAGATGATCCACACTTAAACCAAACCATCCGCCACGAACCACAACAAGCGCTAGTAGCAGACAATGCGGGTATGAAAGACATAGAAACCATCATCCAAAACAGCAAATACCCTCTCAAAAAGGGATGTTGGCTAATGATCGAGCACGGTTACAACCAAAAAGACCAAACACTCGCGCTTTTTGAGCAATTTGGCTATGTAGAAGCTGAGAATCATCAAGATATTGCTCAAAATCCACGATTATCCATCGCAAAACTACCCATTTAAGTGCCCACCTCCCCCTTTTTTTGCCGATTTGTACTTAAATTAGAATACAAATCGGCAAAAAAAGGGGGAGGTGGACTTAAAAAAAAGCTTAATAAACACTTTATTTATCACTAACACCCTCATCTTTAAGAATAGTTTCTCCTTTGCATAGCCAAGAGAACCCAAACGCGATAATAGCGATTGATTCTAACCAGAACAGTGGATCATACGAGGCTAATAATAACAAAACAAAAAGAATCAAAATAAAAAGGGCATCCGTAATTCTATCCTTGAACAAAAATATATACAGAGACCTTTGCGCGAGTCAGTGGCGAAAGAAAAATGGGCTAAGATTTTACTGATTGAGGCGGAAAATGAAGGGCTAATAACGGGTTATTAGCCAGTTTTCAACGAAAATCCGTGAATTTTTAGTCATTTTTACTCGTCATCTGATTCGTGCAAAGGTCTCATACGACCTGAAATAATAATGAAAAAAAAGTTATTTATCTGCTGGTTAGGAGAATTAAGTATGAGTAATGTTTAATCATATGAGGCACTTGCAAAACGCCACATATCGACCGATATTTCTAGCTTAAATCACT
>CAZSXI010000213.1:0-4193 GCA_964611045.1 uncultured Cocleimonas sp.
GTTGTTGCGTTCGTACCTGTTGCTGGGCCTGTGCCACCGCCTAACATTGTGGTCACGCCAGAAGTAAGTGCTTCTTCAATTTGTTGCGGGCAGATAAAGTGGATGTGCGCGTCGATACCTCCTGCGGTAATAATATGTCCTTCACCTGCAATTGCTTCAGTTCCTGGGCCAATGACAATATCAACATTAGGCTGAACATCTGGGTTGCCAGCTTTACCAATACCTGAAATACGTCCGTTTTTAATGCCAATATCTGCTTTGATAATCCCCCAATGATCCATAATGAGCGCATTGGTTATCACCGTGTCGGCAACCTCGCTTGATACGCGTTGGCTTTGTCCCATGCCATCGCGGATCACTTTCCCACCACCAAATTTTACTTCATCGCCATAGGTCGTGAGATCTTTTTCGACTTCTAACCAAAGTTCGGTATCACCTAAACGCAAGCGATCGCCCACGGTTGGGCCGTACATTTCGGCGTAGGCCTGTCTGCTTATTTTTGCCACGTTACAACCCTCCGTTTATTTCAGCGTTGAAACCATAGACCTTTCTATCGCCTACAAAATCAACCAGCGTTACCGAGCGCGTTTGCCCCGGTTCAAAACGTACTGCTGTACCAGCAGCAATATCGAGCCGAAAGCCTTTTGTTTTATCTCGCTCAAATTCGAGCGCATGATTGGTTTCATAAAAATGATAATGCGAGCCAACTTGAATAGGGCGATCGCCAGTATTAGCAACTTCGACTTTGACGGTTTCTCTACCTTGGTTCAATTCTATGTCACCTTTGGCAACAATCATTTCTCCGGGAATCATTTTTTATATCTCCAATTTAAAAAGTCCCCTCCACCTAGCAGGAGGAGGGTTAGGGAGGGGGTAGAAAATTAAACAATAACACTATTTTTGAGGCTCTACCCTCTCTCCAACTCTCTCTGCTTCGACAAGCTCAGCACACCGCCTGCTAGGGAGAGAGGGCATAACTTCGGTAGCCCTCCAGGGCTAACGCATTAAAAAAATGCTAACAATCAATGATTTATAGTATTAGAATCCTGCACGAACCCTTCGACAAGCTCAGGGATCTGCTATTTCCTCTGTAGAACTCCATTGCAGTACCCTGAGCCTGTCGAAGGGCACGTAAAATCACTCAAGAACGGATTTTAATACACCAAACTTTAACGAACCTACAAATTTGGTTACTTTTAATGCGTTAGCCCTAGGTAGCCCTCTCTAAATAATCGGGTTATGAACAGTGACCAGCTTGGTTCCATCAGGAAAAGTCGCTTCCACCTGAACATCGTGAATCATTTCAGGAATTCCTTCCATCACATCGTCGCGCGTCAATAATGTTTGACCAAACCCCATGAGTTCGGCAACCGTTTTACCATCGCGTGCACCTTCCATGATTGCAGCGCTGATAAAAGCGATAGATTCTGGATAATTGAGCTTCACACCACGCTCTTTTCGCCTTTCTGCGAGCAAAGCGGCTGTAAACAGGAGTAATTTATCTTTTTCTCTGGGGGTTAAGTCCATAATTCACCTAAATTAATGGTTTCTTACTCCCACCCCCCCTGTTTTATGCCGATTTGTACTTAAAAAGCAGTGATTTATTCGTACAAATCAGCAAAAAACAGGGGGGGTGGACTCGTTTAAACGCCCTCTCGATCTAATAAAAAATGAGGAGAGGGCTTTTTTCTGTTTATGTTGCCCAAATTCTTGGTAGACACACAGGTCTATTCATTACCTCAGGTCGCAAAGCCGACCAAACAGCCTTTAGTGTAGTAGAAACTTGCTCTGCGTGTTGCCCAAGGCAACGCACAACCAACAAATCATCCAGTAATGTCATACCTATGTGTTGCTGGTCTTGTTTTATAAATTCAGCAACACTTAGTCGTGCCTTTTCTAATAATTCTTCTGTCACTTGTGTGGCTATAAATGTGCCAAAGCAAGGATAGCCATTCATGCTAACAGAACTCTGCAATGTGCGACTATCTTCAACTAATAACTTATCAAGGATTAATGGCGCACCATCACGATAAACCTCTAAGCGTGTCATCACTTTACCACTTTCAAATAATTCTTTAGAAGCTGGTCTGCCGTAGCAATTAATTTCCCAACCCATAAAATGGGCTGATTTTTCTAGCTCTACTCGTGTCGATAAATGCGTATGGGTATTATCAAAAAAGATATTTTCTTGTGGAAACCATTCCAGCGCACAACCCTCTGCAACCGTTAATGTTTGCACTTGATGCGCGAGTTTTCCGCCCTCTTTTAAATCCTTGCTACGATAAAACTTTGTCGCGCCCGGTGTGGTAATTAATACCGATGCTTCATTTTTAAGGTCAACATTAATGTGTAATTCATCGCCACCGACGACACCACCTGGTGGGTGCAAAATGTAGAGATGACAAACATCATTTTCAGGATAAAAAGGGCGTTGAACCGTCAGTGGACCTGATTGTGAGCGACTTGCTAAAACGGTTTTATGACCTGTGTTCTCAAAGCCAAGGTTTAACTCTGCTTTCCAGCCTAATTTAATATCGGGGTGAGACACTACTTATTTTTAATGCGTATACGTTTTGCTTTTGGTAATGAACAATACAAATAATAACCTGTAGCTATAACAGCCAAAACCACGCCCGCTGTTATTATTAAATGAATAGAACTATGCAAAACACTGGAATACTCCATGCCTGTATGAGCCGATGCACTTGTAGTCATTGCTATTAAACCACCAAAGCTCAGCACTGCTTTTATTGTGCTGCTTATAATTTTACTTACCATTATACGTATCCTTAAACTGTTAAGAATTTCTGAACGAGTTCATCGCTCAGTTCGCTCATTTCACCCGTGGCTACATTCTTACCACGTTCCATAATACAAAAATAGTCGCCAACACGTCGGGCGAAAGGCAACTTTTGTTCAACTAATAAGACGGTGATACCCATCTCTTTATTTAGCTGGGTAATAATATCGCCAATTTGCTGTACGATATTAGGTTGAATACCTTCTGTCGGTTCATCCAAAATGAGCATTTTCGGGTCAATCACCAAAGCGCGCCCTATGGCTAATTGCTGTTGTTGACCACCTGATAAATCACCGCCTCGGCGTGAAATCATTTCTTTTAAAACAGGAAATAACTCAAATATAAACTCAGGGACTTGTTTAACCTTATCTTTTCGTGCAAACAAACCCAACTCTAAATTTTGACCCACCGTTAGCTGTGGGAAAATCTGTCTGCCTTGAGGCACATAGCCAACACCCAAACCTGCACGCTTTTCGGCAATTTCATTTTGAATATCTTGTCCGTTAAAATGAATGCTCCCATCTCGAGTATCTTGCAAACCCATAATGCATTGTAAAAGTGTCGTTTTACCGACACCATTACGCCCCATGAGTACGGTACATTTGCCTTTAATAACGGATAAATCTAAATCCCAAAGCGTGTGGCTTTCTCCGTAAAACTGATTAAGGCTACTGACTCGTAGTATTGAGTTTCCTTCTTGGATTGGATCTTTATTCTGCTCTTTATTCTCCAAGGTACACCTCAATTACTTTTTGGTTATTTTGCACTTCGTCCATCGTCCCTTCTGCAAGAATACTACCTTGATGCAGGACTGAAACCTTCTTGGCAATGGAACGTACAAAGTCCATATCATGCTCTACGACGACGACAGAATGCTCGCCAGCAAGTGACGTTAGAAGCTCACCTGTTTTATCCATTTCTTGATGAGTCATGCCAGCAACAGGCTCATCTACCAATAACAATTTTGGATTTTGCATCAGAAGCATGCCAATTTCCAGCCATTGTTTTTGTCCATGAGACAAAGCACCTGCACGTTGTTTATCTTGTTCGGTTAAACCGATGATATCCATCACGCTCATAATGTGATCATGTTGTTCGCTGGATATTTTTGCAGTGAAAGTCGCCCAAACGCCTTTATTTCCCGCCATTGCCATTTCAAGATTTTCAAAAATATTGTGATGTTCAAACACGGTTGGCTTTTGAAATTTTCGACCCACGCCAGCCTGTGCTATTTCGGGTTCGGTCATTTTTAGTAGATTGATATTTTGCCCAAACCATACCGAACCTTTATCGGGTTTTGTTTTGCCAGTGATGATGTCCATCATGGTGGTTTTACCCGCACCATTTGGTCCAATCATGCAACGAAGCTCACCCACTTCTATATAAAAATTCA
>CAZSXI010000214.1:0-4165 GCA_964611045.1 uncultured Cocleimonas sp.
GAACGATTGATGACAGTATGGAACCTGAGTTTGATACAGGCTGTATCATTATCATTGACCCTGGTAATGTCGCGCGTGATGGTTCATATGTATTTGCGGTAGATAATAAAGGCGAATATATATTTCGTCAGCTACGTATAAAAGACAACAGGCACTTTCTTGCGCCATTGAATGATATTTATGACACGATTGAGATAAAGTTCAAGCAAATTGAAGGGGTTATCACACAACGTGCGGGTAAACGACGTACATATCATAAGCATTATGAGTGATAGCTAGCTATTACAGGAGCCCTCGCTTAGGCGAGGAGTAGTCTTTTTATATACAAACAAAGATGAAATTTCCTTGCCTAAGCAAGGACTCCTGATAAAATTTTATTCGCGTAGTTTCCGCTTTCTAAGCGCCAAATAAAAGAAATACGTCCCTAAAGCAGCCATTAAATGTTTAATTGAGTGTCCACTCACCTCACCTAGCATTCCAAACACCTCGTGATCAAAATGCTCTAACAGTTTTGCCAAAACATAAGCTACTAATACAGCCACAATATACCGCTGACCTGTAAAAGGTGATTGATATAGCCATAAAATCAAAGGAATCATTATCACTGGCAAGAATTGCACCAATACATAGGGACGTAGATCCCCTGCTCCATTCGACTCGGTCATAAGCCAATAAATCACTGTGAAAAAACCAATTGCTAATAATGGGTAAAAAACACGTTTAGCTAAAGTTAGTGAAATATTTTCACCCAGCACGACCGTAAAAAATGCCATGAAGGAAATTGTCATGGGTAAACGATCCCAGACTAATGAAGCATTATTTGGATTCAAATGATAATAAGATGACCCAAACCCTGTGAAAATTAATCCTGCAAAAAAGACACTGTAAATAACTCGAAGCTCTGGAAGGCTTCCATCAATTGATTTCTTTCTAATTGCTGTTAACCCTATAATACCAATCAAAATAAAGGGTATATTTGAAACCACATTCCAGAAATTTGGAATAGAAAACAACGTGTTTTGATCAGCAAATTGATGATAAGTCTGATCTTGTGCAATAGGTTGCATAAAGAAAATGGCTACAAATAATGACAGTGCAATGCTGATTAGCAGTAATTGTCTTTTGGATTCCAGGTTGAATTTTATTTTTGTTTTAATCATTGCTTTGTGGGTAGTGTGGCATGGGTAGAAAGTCGCTTAACCCACAATGATGTTCCGCCTGCAACACCAACAGGCATAACGAAAAAATTAACAATTGGAATCATCATCAGTATGGTAAGCGTGCCACCAAAACCAAGCGCGACCGCCCTATTTTTCCGTAGCAAATTTAATTCATCTTTAAAGAATAGTTCGTGATTACCCATAGCATAATCGGTGTATTGTAGCGAAAGCATCCACGAGCCATAAGCAATCCATGCAAAGGGCGCGATAAGGTTTACGACGGGTATTATGCTGATGATTATCAACACAGGAAGCCATTTAAGCATATAAAGCACTTTCTTTAATTCGCTTAACAGGGTTTTGCCAATAGTGCCTGCAAGTGCTTTATAACCACGAAACTCTGGTACAGGCAGTCCATTTAGTTTTTGCTCTACACGTTCTGCTAGTAGTGAATTAAACGGTGCTGCCAACAAGTTTGCCACGATAGTAAAGGTGTAATACACCGAGATAAATATCATCACTGCAAAAAATGGCCAGAGTAAATATTCGAGCCACGATAACCAACTGGGTAGCCATCCGAGCATATAATCCATCAAGACATCAAATTGTGTGTATGCGAGCCAAATACCCAATGAAAACACGACTATATTTATCAATAAGGGCACGACGACAAAAGGACGAATACCTTTTTTTAGTACCAGTGAAAAACCTGAAAAGGCAAAGCCTATGCCTTTTATAAAACCATCAATCATAATTTTTTATCCAATAAAATAGTAAGCTCGTTGTTAGCACTAGCCTTTAAAAATCTCATAAACTTTAAGTTCAGCATCATCACCATTTCTATCTTTAATGGCTTTACTGCATTTGTATTTCATTCCTGCTTTTTCCATAACCCGCCCAGAAGCAGGATTTGTCACCAAATATTCTGCTTCTAATCTTTTAATATTGAGGCTTTTAAAGCAAAAATCAATTAATGCTTTTGTCGCTTCAGTACAATAACCCTTGCCCCAAAATGGCTCGCCAACCCAGTAGCCAATACCACCTGCATTCTTGCTTCTGCCGACTAATCCCACTACACCCATAAGTTGGTTTGTGTGTTTATGGACGATCGCAAAGTTTACTAAATCTTCTTCGGACCATCGCTTTTCGTGGGTTTCAATCCAAGCCTCTGCCATTCCATCTTCATACGGGTGTGGAATGCTTGTAGTGGTTTTTGCAACATTAATATTGCCTGCAAATTTTTGTACTGTGCTAGCATCATTGATATCAAATGGGCGCAATGATAAACGCTTGGTTTCTAATGTGGTTTGTGGAATATCCATTAACGTAGACCAAATTAATGGCTCGAATTAAAACCCTGTAATGCTAAAAGTGCAGAACCGTAAGCGGCTTCGGTTTGCTTAGGTGTAATCATATCAACCTTTAGTTTATTTTTTCTTAAACTATTTTGTCGAAGGCGTGTCCATGCGGTGTTTTTACTGCCACCGCCAACACTGCGTACTGATGTTATCGCAGGTGCGCCAAGTTCAGATATTTTTTGGTAAGCTTGCGCTTCAATATTGGCGATGCCTTCTAATATTCCTTGAAAAAACTCCCTATCTGAATCTGGTCTTGGGGAAAGCATGGCTTGCTTATTTGGGTCAGAAACGGGAAAACGCTCACCCTTATTTATCAATGGATAATAGTGTAGACCCGTAGGATTATCAGGCAATAGTTGATCTGTCATTTCATCAATCTGCGCTTGAGTAAAATAATATTGAAGCACTTTTGCGCCAGAGTTTGATGCACCGCCCACCAGCCATTGATTATTTAATCGATGAGAATAAATGCCATGCTCAGGTGAGAATATGGGTTTATCAGAAATAAGTTTAAGCACCAACGTACTGCCTAATGACGTCATCGCATCCCCCGTTTTATTTGCACCCGTTGCTATAAAAGCAGCGATACTATCTGTTGTGCCTGAAACTAACTGCAATGTTTTAGGAAGTGATAACACTTTTGCTTGTTTTGGATTAATTTGAGCAACAACGGTGCCTGCTGGAAATACTTTTGGAAGTGATAACTCATCGACACCCAACTTTTCTAGCTCTTCAATTGGCCAACGTTGATTAATCACATCGTAACCTAACTTTAAGCAGTTATTCTCATCACTGAATGTAAAGTTATTGCTTAATTTACCTAAAATATAGTCTGCTTGATGATTTATAGTGTATTTAAAAGCACACCCCCCCTGTTTTTTGCCCTTTTGTATTTTATTTAGCAACCAAATCACCCGAGATAATGACCCAGAAGCACCCTGCCCGCCATTTTCCTTGGGTAAAACCTGTTTAATTTTCTCTGCTTCTTCAGTAGCACGTAAATCGTTATACATCAGCGCTTGTGTCAATGGATTTCCACTATCATCAACTAACAATACCGTACCAGACGTACCATTTATGGCCAAAGACTGTAAGTTTTGTTTTATTGTTGAGGGTAAACCATTGAATAAATCACAGACAGAATTCCACCATAGTTCTGGCGATTGTTCATCTGGGTTTGAATAGGTTTTTGTGCGACTGAATTGAATATTTTTGTCAGAATCAATAACAATTAATCGACAACCTGATGTGCCAAGGTCAATACCTGCGAAGAGTTTTTCCATGAGATAAATTTATCACACACTGCCCTCAGATTCGATCACCAATATGCGCGCTTCGCCTTGTGGATGTGCTATATGTTCTGTACCAATCACTGCGTGAAAAATATCACCCACATTTAGCGTACTGATTTTAATTTCCGAACCTACTTTGTAGTGCATATCAACCACACCATCTAAAACCACAAAGACTTCTTCTCCATCATTAATATGCCACTTATAAGGCTGATCCGTCCAATGTAAGCGTGTAGTAATGCCATTCATATTGGCAATATCGAGTGCACCCCATGCTTTGTCTGCGGTAAATTTTTTACCATGGAGGCACTTGCAAAACGCCACATATCGACCGATATTTCTAGCTTAAATCACT
>CAZSXI010000215.1:0-4131 GCA_964611045.1 uncultured Cocleimonas sp.
TAAGGCGCATAACCATTGTTAGATTCACGTGGCCAAAAGCGATTATTGTTATAGCCATCATTCTCATAATAGTTACAGTTTACAATGCCACGCTTACAGAGCGTGTTTCGCCATTCATATTTAAAGAAATGCTTATAACTAGGCTTATGCTTTGCTTTAAAGTTCACTCGAATAGTCGGTGAATACTCTTCTCTACCAAAGCCTGTGCCTGTTGATTCATCCGCTAAATAGCCGCGACGAGATGGAGCGCTTTTATTGCTGAGATCACCACGACGGTGTTTTTTATAGTATTGCTTATGCTTTTCATCAAATACGGCTACCGCGATAACGCCCATGGCAGAGCGGTCACCCCATGCGTTTGAGTATGAATCCCCCGCTGATGTGAAGTAGAAGCGATTAACGCGGTTATTACCGGTTCTCCAACCTTTATAGTTTGCTGATTCGTATGGGTCGAGCACATACATTTTTTCATTTTTGCGTAGATGTGATTTTTTCCCACTAAGGATATTTCGACCATCAACAGCAATAACAACACCTATACGTCTATTGCTGGTATTGCGAATGCGTAGTTTATAACGCTTGCCTTTAATCGCTTCTAGGTAAGTACGTTGTGTTTTATAGCCATTGTTATCGGCTGAATATTGCTTGAGTGTTCTGCCGCGATCATCTACAACATCTATACGAACGGGGGAATATGCATAAGATGAAGTGCTAGCACCCCAAGATGGTTTTGTTGCATGTACCGTCGATATTGTTAGAAATAATGATAAAAATATCATTAACTTTGTAATTTGATTTAAGCTTTTCATTGGTATTTCCTTTTTAAGTCAATCAAACCTTATGACTACCAAAGGATAACTTTGTTCAAATTATTGAAAAACAAAATATTTTTCAATCAAAAGCTACTGCTTGTTGTTTTTTTGTATTTGGAGTAATTTATTCATAATTGTTGCAGCAATATCATTGCCACCGCGTGTGCCTAGCAAGGTAATACAAGGGATTTCTAATTTTTTGCTGTGGTCCCAAAGGGTTTGTTTAGCTTCTTCTGCACCGCTAAAACCTACGGGTGTTGCAATAATTAAAGCGGGCTTTTTACTGCTGTCAGCATCTTTCAATTCTTCTAAAATTTCTAACAGACGGAACAAGGCAGTAGGTTCTGCTCCAATGATAATAATACTCATCGGTAGGTAGGGTTTCCACAATTCTACGGCTAGCATACTACGCGTTAATTGTTTTGATTTTGCTTGAGAAACAATATTTGCTTTATTAATAAAGCAGAGGGGTTCATTTTTTAGGTATTTGTTTTTGAGTGCACAAATAACCGTTTCGGTATCACAGAGCAGGTCATAATCTTCATCAAGTGCTTCTAGCGCTTTCTCGACTGCATTTTCGCTGAAACGAACATTATCCAAAATAGAGAGATCACCACAAATTACAGACATTTGCCGTGCAACTTGCTTTTCAAGAAGGCTTAGATGATCTAAGTCGACTCCATCTTTAACGATTGCTGTTGAAGCGAGCTGTATTTTCTTCGGGGATTTTTCGTATTTAATCATGATAGTTTTATTAGCTTTGCGAGTCAGAGACTCCCTAAACAGTATTACGTACGGTATAAAGTGCTCTATATTATAGAGTAAATTATCATCAATGAATTACAAAACACCAAAAAACAGGGGGGGTGGACTAATAAAAACACCTTAAAAATGAGTTAAATCATTAATTAGTAATAATATTTTTGTTAGAAAAATTGCCCTTTAATTGCTTAATAGGAAATCAGCTAATTTTTTATTTCCCGCTATGCTGAAATGACCATCAGAGGGAAAGAAGTAATCTTTTGTGTTCTTTTTAAAGAGATCGCCAAGGGTAATAATAGGCTTTTCTGTTAAGGCTTGTAACTTTTTATCGAGTTCTTGGTAAACATTGTGTGTTATTTTTGGTTCGGGGTGGATAACGTATATTTGATAGTCAAAAGTATAGTCATGACTTAGCTTATCTAGTCGCGCAAATTCACTTTTTGTTATTTCAAGCGCCAGATCAAGCTCATTATTTGATTCTTCTGGATTGTCACGAATCATCGGTAGAATTTTAAAATAAGCAACACGCAGTAAGTTTGAATATTTTAATCCCGTGCTAAAAGAACTTTTGATAAGACCTTTCTCTTCAGCTATTGAAGGGCGTGTGTTTAACTCAACGGGTTCATACGGCAAGCCTTGTTTGCGATTATTGGCTGCTTCTACATTGTCACTGAAGTCATTGCCGGTAAAAAAGAAGAAGTGGACCATCTTTGGTCGCCATTTCTTTATTTTTAAGAAGTGCTCTAAACGGTCTACTTCATAAAGAGTACTAGCACCGGGTACGGCAAGATTGGCGCAATTTAAGCCACGAGTTTTACAATAGATAGCAGGAAACGCCTCATCATCTGTGACACCTTGAGCATAGGTAAACGAATCACCCATGAAAATTACATCAGGATTTCCTTTTGCCTCGGGCGCACGATAACCATCTTTGGTTATGGTTGTCACCGCATCAAAATCAGGCGTTGTAATTCGAAACTGTTGACCCGCTTCAATATAACTGATCTTTTGCTTATTACCATCCATATCCAAAATACTTGGACCTGGAGAAATAGGCGACACATAGCGGCTTGCCACTTCGCCCACTGTAAATACAATGGCGAGGCTGACGCTGAGGAGAATTAGATTCCCAAATAGGTTTTTCATAGTTTTTCTCTTGGATATTTTAGAATAATGTGTAGATAAAGGGTGCGATTGCAGAACCTTGTGCCAATACCAATAATGCACCGAGTAGCACCATGACTAACATAATAGGGGCGAGCCAGAACTTTTTGCGCTCCAACATAAATGACCAAAGATCTTGTAGTAAATCAACCATAATAATATTTCCTTATTTTTCGTAAAGTGCCGACTAAAACGGCTTCTCTAAATGTTCTTTATTTCTTAGCTTGGTAATTATTCTGTATGTGTCAGCATTTTTATCAAGTTTTCTATTCATACTGTCTTTACCAAAGAGCTTTAGTAGTAAGCCAATGGGGAAAATCATAAGAAAAAACATAAGACCTAGAATAATGCGGGTGTTAATAAAACCTAAAACATTACCAATTTTTAACCAGATGCTATTAACAGGGCGAAGAATTTGAGGCGCTATGATCGCAATAGTCCAAAATACAGCCATCACAATAAATGGCCAGATGGGCCAGTTTTCTGATGTTTTGTCCCAAATCCATGGAAAGATTAACCCAAAGATTAGGGCAAACATTCCGCCCATAATAAAGCCGAATTTTCTTAAGTCGGACTTGGTGACTTCGGCAGGTGTTTCAGTATTCATTGTTCAATATCTCAATTAATTTTTATTCACTATCAGCTCTAATCGAGAGCAAACTCGTTACGCCAATCGCCTTCTTCTTTCCATTCAGGCTGGGTAGTTTTGTCGATGAGGATATTTTCCATGACAAGAAAATCCATCTCGGTACGCATAAAACAGCGGTAGGCATCCTCGGGTGTATTGACAATGGGTTCGCCACGGACATTAAATGACGTATTTACCAGTACAGGGCAATCCGTTATTTCTTCAAAGGCATCTAATAGATGATAAAAACGTGGATTCGTCTCTGGGTGTACTGTTTGTACACGCGCTGAATAATCAACATGAGTTACGGCTGGAATCTGTGAACGCGGTATATTAAGCTTGTCGATGCCAAAGAGTTTATCTTGCTCAGCGCTCATTACCGATCGTTTGTCTTTTTTAACGGGAGCAACGATTAACATGTAAGGACTAGGACCTTCGTGTTCGAACCATTCAGACACTTTGTCAAACTTGACCACAGGGGCAAAAGGTCTAAATGACTCACGGTATTTGATCTTCAAGTTCATGGTAGTTTGCATTTTAGTGCTACGTGCATCACCAATAATTGAGCGCGCGCCTAAAGAGCGTGGACCAAATTCCATACGACCTTGGAACCAACCAACCACTTTTTCGCCTTCCATCACTTCTGCAAGCTTTGGCATGAGCGCATTATCGTCTAGCTCTACATATTTTGCGCCAACTTTATCCAAGTAAGTTTTTATTTGATCATTGCTAAATGAAGGGCCTAAATATGAGCCTTTAGTTGCA
>CAZSXI010000216.1:0-4082 GCA_964611045.1 uncultured Cocleimonas sp.
CTCATATTTGTGGCAACTTTGAATGAAAAGAACCCTACGTAACATCTACGTAATAACCGTAGGCTCATGCATTCCCGTAAATCCAATAACATTCGCTAACAATTCTGCAGTCTCGATCAAATCATAAAGTGCTTCTTGCGTTTCAAGGTCATGCTGGGATACATCAGGTACATATCGTTCAAAATATAATCGAAGTGTTGCACCTTCTGTGCCAGTGCCTGATAAACGAAAAATAATCCGCGCGCCATCATCAAATAATATCCGTACACCTTGATTGCTACTAACTGAATGATCAACAGGGTCGGTATAGCTGAAATTATCAGCGGTTGTGATAGTGCGGTTATTAAAGTTTCGACCTGCTAGAGTGCTAAGGTTTTGTTGTAATATAGTAAACAGCTGGTTGGCAGATTCTGTAGGTATGCTTTCGTAATCGTGACGACTGTAGTAGTTTCGCCCGTATTCTGCCCAGTGTTGACGCACAATATCTTCGACACTCTGACCGCGTTCTGCAAGGATATTTAGCCAGCATAGCACTGCCCAAAGTCCATCTTTTTCACGTACATGATCTGAGCCTGTGCCGAAGCTTTCTTCACCGCAGAGTGTGATGCGATTGTCATCGAGTAAATTGCCGAAGAATTTCCAGCCTGTGGGTGTTTCGTAACTCGGTATGCCAAGTTTTTCAGCGACACGATCAGCTGCTCGGCTAGTGGGCATTGATCTCCCTATGCCTTTTAACCCTTTTTTGTAAGCAGGAATAAGGTGTGCATTGGCAGCAATAATGGCGAGTGAATCACTAGGTGTGACGAAAAAGTAATCACCCATAATCATATTACGATCGCCGTCACCATCCGATGCCGCCCCGAAATTAGGCGCGCTACCTGTTTCTTCGGTATCGTACATAAGTGCAACTAATTGTTTTGCATGGACTAGGTTTGGGTCGGGATGTGCGCCACCAAAGTTTGGCAAACTCTCGCCACGAATTACAGAGCCTTCTGTTGCTCCGAGCGTTTCTTCTAAGATTTTCTTCGCATACGGCCCTGTAACGGCGTACATAGCATCGAAGCAGAGCGAGAAATTGCGATGGTTGATGAGTTCCTTTATTTTGTTAAAGTCGAACAGGGTGGCCATTAAGTCAGCATAATCATCAACTGCATCAATAATCTCAATCTTCATTTTGTCGAGTGTGTATTCGCCCAAAATATCGAGCGGAATACCTTTGATACCTGCGATGTGGTATTTGCTTATTTTTTTAGATTCTTCAAATACGGCATCGGTAAAATCTTCAGGGGCAGGGCCACCATTGTTGATATTGTATTTGATGCCAAAATCACCATTCATACCACCAGGGTTGTGGCTGGCTGATAATATAATCCCGCCAAGTGCTTGGTGTTTACGAATCAAATGCGATGCGGCAGGGGTTGAGAGAATGCCACCTTGCCCGAGTATGATTTTACGCACGCCATTAGCCGCCGCCATACGCAAGATAACTTGGATGGACTCGCGGTTGTAGTAGCGTCCGTCACCACCAAGAATCAAAGTAGAACCAATGAGTTGAGGCTTTAAACAGTTAAAAATGGATTGTACAAAGTTTTGTAAGTAATCCGTTTGCTTAAAGTGATTTACTGTTTTGCGTAAGCCAGAAGTCCCTGGTTTTTGATCAGTAAAGGGCTGTGTTTTGACAGGATGAATTTTAAGTGGTTTGCTATAGTACATGCGCGTTTATGGTAATATATTTTAATGGAATCCAAACATGATAGTTAGCGATAAAAAAACAGAGGCTTTTAATCCGAGGCCTCATTCATTCATCGATTTAATGGATATGTATGAGCATAATTATATACGTCTTCGCCTCTTTTGTGGTGATATTCGTAAGCTACCTGATAAAACCATTTCTACCGTTGTTGATGGCGTTCCAGTAAGCCTTTCAGTCATTGAAAGAGCTAGCCACACCACCACTTTGATGTTGACCTATTTATTTGAAGACGGAGATAAACGCCCAGATTTAAAAATACAGGTCTACCATGATTCGCGCCAAGCTGATGTTATTAGCCGAAATTGTCGACTAACAGGGCGTGATATTCGTTTGTGGGAGAAACAGATTGATAGTGTGCTTTTGTGCCGTTGGCGCTTGAATCGTTTTCTCTACAAATGGCTCAAACACCTTGAGTATCAAGGTCATAACTTTAAAGAAAACAATCAGTAATAACAAACTTGTATGAAACAGCTTCACCACGTCGCCAAAAAGTGGCGACATAATCGAGTTGTCCGTTTTTTTGTGAAACAAAAACGGCAAGCTCGCTAAATATAAGCAAATGCTTATTTAATTCTTGACTAAAATACTAGGTTGAATATAATCCTTAGTAAATTAGTAGGGAATTATGCGTCTAACCCCAGCTTAATATAGTAACTATAAGAGCTGACGCAGAGGTAAGTATCATGAAATTATCAACAAAAGGTCGTTACGCAGTAACCGCGATGATGGATTTAGCGATCCATGATGTCGATGGTCCAGTAACACTCTCGGATATATCAAATTGTCAGGGTATCTCTCTGTCATATTTAGAACAACTATTTGCTAAATTGCGCCAAGCAGGTTTAGTTGATGGCGTACGTGGGCCGGGTGGCGGATACCGTTTAGGAAAACCACCGCAGTTAATCAGCGTTGCTGATATTATCATGGCAGTGGATGAATCAATTGACAGCACACGTTGCAAAGGTAATTTAGATTGTAATAAAGGTGAGCGTTGCTTAACACATCATTTATGGAATGACTTGAGTGATCGCTTGTATGATTTTCTGAATGAAATAACCTTGTCAGAATTTATAAAAAACCCTGAAATACGCAAAATTTCAGCAAGGCAAGATACCACGGCTAGCCGTATTGCGAATATGTTTCCTCCAAGATCAATCGCAAGCTAGAGAAGATAGTACAAAAAAGGTCATTAGCATTCCATGTAGTCTGGTCTATACTCCAGATCATGGGATCAATAAATAAGAAAAATTCAGATGCCTTACGGCACACCTTAGAGCTTTCTCCAAATACGCCATTATGGCAACGCGTGCCGACTAAAGACGAATCGGGTAAATACTTGGGTGATTTTATGATGATTATCCCCAAGTTGAAAACAGCTAGTTCAGAGCACCGCAAAAAAACATTGGATGCACTAAATCTGATACTTACGCGCTACCAAGATGTTATTGTTTTTGCCGACCTTAATATGAAAATGAATCTACTTTGGATTTCAATTAAGCCAAAGAAGGGGATGTTTGCCGAAATACCTGCGGCGATAATTGAATCCATACCCGAGGCTAAACTAATTTCCGAGCGCCCCCCAAAATAACTTCTCAGCTCACCTCTATTTTCCGCCAACTCTTCGTTGTAAAATGCTCACTTACACTTGTAAGCTTCTCATTCCACGCCTTGATTTGACGAAAACTAGAGGCAACCTGAGCAGTTATTTATTACCTATGAATAACTCTAAAGTATTTTTGTTATCCTATATTTGTGTCTAAACTAATATTAAAAACGTAACAACATCATGAAAACATTAATTACAGCCGTATTATTCACTTTCTTTCTCTCATCTACAGTTTTTGCTTCACCCGTAAAAAATGGTTTTGATCTTGCAAACAGTACGATTCCAGCGGGCAAAATTTTCAGTGGTGGCCCACCTCGTGATGGAATTCCTTCGATTGATAAGCCGAAATTTATTTCAGCGGATGATGCTGATTATTTAAAGCCGACGGATCGAGTGCTTGGTGTCGAAATCAATGGCAAAGCACGTGCTTATCCTATTCGCATTCTCAATTGGCATGAGATTGTTAATGATGTTCATAACAGTAAACCCATTGCTGTAACGTTTTGTCCCTTGTGTGGCAGTGGTATTGTTTATGACTCTACTTTTAATGGTAAAGCGCATAAGTTTGGTGTATCGGGATTGTTGTATAACAGTGATGTGCTTTTGTATGACCGTGAAACTGAAACGCTTTGGTCGCAAATATTGTCAAAAGGGATTAGCGGGAAATTAGTGGGTAGCGAGTTAGAAATTATTCCTTCATCTCATACTAGCTGGAAGGCATGG